>JANYFI010000605.1 GCA_025362765.1 Ferruginibacter sp.
GCTGCTATAATTTACATTTTTTATGGAAGTGCTGCTGATGACTTCATTTAATTTTGCAGCATAGGTTGACTGGCTGCTTTTATTAATGGCTGCGTTGATGGCATTGTAATCGAGCGCCTCTTTACTTACCACGATGCCCATATAATCTTTGGCACCCAAACTATCGGCCCGAATGGATTGTGCTTTGGGAAACAACCTGTAACCCGTAATGCCGCAATAGGGCGAGTGAATGGGCTTGTAGGGAAACAACACAAAACTGGTGCCCGCAGGATTAGGCGTAAATAAATAAATATAACATTCAATGCCATTCTTGATTTCTATTTTAAACTTGGTGCCTTTACGCACCGGCGTGGTAGTTTCAAAATTGTTGCCGCTGCCCACTTTAAGCGGAATGTATTGTTTGGTGTCGTTGTTTACCAGGCCAATATTGCATTCAAAATCTACGTTCAATGCGGCGCCTCTTTTGGGCATGGGATCAATACCATACGCTTCTCTTACAAACTCTTTAAAATCGTTGTAGCGCACCCAGCCAATACCGTTTTGTCCCCACTCCGGGCCCCAGCTATTCATTATCTGGAAGGCGCCTCCTTCGAGGCGATCATCGTAGCCTATTACACACAAGGCGTGTCCACCAAAACCATTCTGACTGTAATCTTCCTGTGTTGGGTGCCATACTTTTTGTCCCATCATTTCCTGCATAAAAGTGCCGCCTACCATCATGCCAATTACTACCGGCGCGTCTTTTGCCAGGTGTTCTTTTACCGCACGCAGACTTAAATTACTCACGCCATCACCCTGGGTTAACCGGTTAAAACCATGCATGCGGTTTTGCGCCGCCTCACTCATCATTTGGTTGGTTGGCTGGCGGCTGCAATTATTTTCATCGTAGGGAAATTCATTAAAAGGTACAGCGCCTTTGTTGGTCATAAATTGCATGGCATTTAAAATCAGGGAGCCCTGGCAACCATCCATACCGATTTGGTTGTACAAAAACGCCGGACTAAATGCCACGCTGTTGGGGTTTTGCGCCGTGCTGGCGGCTTCAATAATACTGCGGGCCGCATAGCCGCTGCTCCAGGCTACACAACTTCCCTGCTTGCCCTGGTTTTGACGATCGGGTGCAAAACGCAACAACGAAACGCTTTCGGGCAAAGGGTTTTTTGTATTGTCATCTTCCAGGCCTTCGTACACGCTGGCTTTTTTAAATTCGTTGGGATCCAACGTTCCGCCCCTGGTGAAATTAGACACGACATTTGCTATGCTTGAAATACCGTTACAGGATTGATTGCGCAGCAGAAAATATCCACCTGCAGCCAGTACCAGCAACAGGATCATTCCGCCGCTACAACCTTTTTTGCCACCCCCGTTATTACCTCCGCCGCCACCACCACGAAACAATCCGAATATTAGCGGCAAAAAATTTAAGATCATGCCGAGGCCTCCGCCACCACCACTTCCGCCCGAACTAAACCCACCGCCGCTTCCACCATTGTCTTCATTACTGTCTTGCGGATCATCTACCATTTCCAGTGCCATATATCTGTTTTTTAGATTATTATTAAAATTAAAAATAGGGAGATTTTACATAATAGCAGAAAGCAAATTTCTTTTTATTACACTGATTATAACTAATTACACTGATTGATCAAAGCGGTTGAGTAATTCGTATAACCTGGTTTTAAAATTCGGGTAATAAATCACTGCTTTTCTTTTTCCAGTATTTCAAATTGCCGCGACACGCTGACACCATTTTCATCTACCAGTGTTATGATATGTTTTCCTGGCGAAGGGTTCAGCGCCATCTGGTGAAAATTTTGCGTGGTGCCAATAAAGCTATCATCAAGACTCCAGTAAATTTTTGCACCGGCCCTGCGATGGGCGGCGGTAAAAATTGTCTTACCTTTTTCGCCGCTTATTTCCAGCGGCACATAAATTTTGGCGTCCGCCTGTGGATAGATGATTTCAATTAATTTGCCCGTTTCGGCAAAATTACAGCCCTGTTTAAAAGCAGGCAATACTTTATAATCAGCATTTTTTTGTTTGTAATAATACTCCATGGCGGGCGACAAAATAAACCAGCTTTTGTGCTGCATAGCGGATGGACTTTCGCAATCTTCCGTAACACGATACTGACCAGCAACATCGAGGTTAATCATTTTATGATAAGGGCAAAGGGGCGCCTTGCTGCCATTTGGTGGAGCAAACAACGTATCCACATCGGGGCAATCAATATTGGCACGAAAGCCACTCTGCCTGCAAACCGGCACCCTACTAAAATCAGTGTTGGGTTTTGGAAACCAGCCAGCAGAAGGCAGCAAGCGAAAGATATCAAACAAGATGGGGCCTGCTGTTTTGATGCCGATCAGTCCGGGCCGCCCTACCCCATCCGTATTGCCCACCCAAACCGCTACTACATTTTTGGGTGTAACGCCCACTGCCCATCCATCCCTGAAACCAAAGCTGGTACCGGTTTTCCAGGCAATGGTTTGAGAAGATAAAAACTGCTGCCATAGTCCTTCTTCACCAGGCCGCATCACTTCCTTCATTGCCTGGAAGGTGAACCAGATGGAAGTGGCATCGAGCGGAATATTTTTTTCACCAGACTTATTTTTAACAGGCGACAATCGGTAATTCGGCGGATGAAAATCATACGGGTCAACCGGCCCGGGATTATCAGGATGGTGATTGAGCGCCCTTGCCATTGAAGCATACACGCCGGCGAGATCCCACATGGTAACTTCACAACCACCTAAAATTAAACTTAGGCCGTAAGTATCCGCGGAGCGGTTAAGCGTTGTAATACCGCACTGCTGCAAGGTTTCATAAAAGCGCTGGTATTTATATTGCTGCAATAATTTTACCGCGGGTATATTTAAACTTCTTGCCAATGCATTGCTGGCAGGCACTGCACCATCATATCCCAAATCAAAATTTTTCGGTGCATAATTTCCAATTTGCATGGGGATATCGGCAATGATACTATTGGGCAAAATCAATCCATCGCTTAACATAGCCGCATACAGGATGGGTTTTAAGGCACTCCCAGGGCTGCGGGGCGCTGCGATTACATCTACATCACTTTCCATTTCTTTATTGGCTGGCTCATAAATATTGCCCACGTAAGCCAGTGTGTTTCCGGTCTCCACATCCAGCACCAGCGCACACGCATTGTTGATGCCATTGCCTTTTAAAACCGACTGGTGCTGCGCAATGATGGCAGCCACTTTTTGCTGCAAATCCCCATTGATTGTTGTGCTGATTTTTGTTACGGCAAGGTTATTCTTATTATCATTTTTAAACCGTTGAAATAAATGAATGGCGTTTTGCGGCAGTGCCAGTGGTTCGCCAGGCAACGGTTCCAGCTTGGCGAGCGTACAACTGCTTTCATCAATTATTTTTTGTGCTTTTAATTTATCCAGCAGCAGGTTTCTCTTTTTCAACAATACTTCCCTATTTTTACCTGGATGCACCAGGGAAGGCGCATTGGGCAATACCGCCAGCGCAGCCATTTCGCCCCAGCTAAGTTTATGAGGGCTGCGGCCAAAATAGCGCCAGGCTGCCGCATCCAATCCTACCACGTTGCTGCCGAAAGGAGCGTTGCTGGCATACATAGCCAGTATATCTTTTTTAGAATAAGACAGTTCGGTGCGTACCGCTAAAATGCTTTCCTTTATTTTATTCCAGATGCTGCGGCGGTTGTCTTTTTTAGAAAGCCTGATTACCTGCATGGTGAGCGTACTTCCGCCCTGTGCGGTCTCCCTGTTTTTAATGTCTTTTATCAATGCCCTGCAAAGGGCGATAGGATCTATGCCGGGATGATAAAAGAACCGCTTGTCTTCAAAAGTGGTGATGCAATCAATAAATTTTTGCGGTATATTTTTATTGGCGGGAAAACGCCATTGACCATCTGTGGCAATAGTTGCATTGAGCAGGTTGCCATGTTTATCGTTGATAATGTAGCTGGTTGGAGCATTGAATAAATGTTTGGGTAAGGAAAACCAGAACCAGGCAAACAGCATAAGAAAACAACCTAGTTTTACCTTCCAGCTACGAAAGAAGCTTTTCTTTATTTTATCAGTTAAGATGGTATATTGTTTATTTGTAGCGGGCACTTTTATTGTATGCTTGTTGTTTTTTATTATACCTGTTTTTATAAATTATGCTTTTTATTTGATTACCTATTTTTTTAATTCGGCAGGTAAAGCTGGTATTTCGAAACAAAAATTTTATTGGAAATTCCCCCATTGCATATTCAACCAATACTTCATCTTTTTCGGCAAAAAGAATAATACCAATGGGTGCATTATCTCCTGTTACCTGCCTATATAAACCGCTGCCGGGGTTGTTAACCGCCGGCAGGGTTCAATTATTTATTGGCCACTCACTACTTCCACCCATTTTCCATTTACACCGGCGGTAATGCTGTTATCGTACATGGCTTCGGCAAAAGTACCGGGCAAAAAGTATCTGCCTAAATAAGACGCATTCAACTGTATATAATACGTGAGCGTTTCATTTTGATTGATGTTGAAATAAGTGTACAATCTATCATCCCTAATATCCTGGTAAGTAGAAAAAGAAGACTTGAAAGCGCCTTCACCACCCAGCATCCGGGCATTCAATATTTCCCAGCCGCTGGGGAATATTTGCGTTAAAGCCATCTGCGTGTATGTACCGCGTTTGCCTGTATTTTTAATCCCCACTTTGGCTACAAAATCTGTTCCTTGCGCCAGTTTAGTTAT
>JANYFI010000634.1 GCA_025362765.1 Ferruginibacter sp.
ACGTACGCCATTTCTGTTGAATATTCATCCAGCGGCATACCTGTATTTTGATTAATCATTTGGTTGGGATTATTGGGAACCGCTGCTTTCTTTTTCGATTGGTCTCCGCCCTGGAACTGCGTTGATAAAGACACGCCGGCACTCACCAACCTGCCGAGTGCCGGCCTTTCTGTCCAGATTAATTTATTGATGGTGCGACCATTTGCTGGGTCTACATCATAAGGATCTATCGTTGCACTGGTAGTTATATTTATTTTATTAAAAAGATTGGTTCGGGCGCTTACGCTAAAAGTGCTAAACTTTAATGTGTCTTTTAAAAAATTATAACTGCCATTGATGCTAAAACCGTCTATCAGTGTTACTTTTTTTGTGGCCCCCACCGCAGTATCGCTTTTATTGCGCAGTTTCATTTGTACGTTATTATCAATGTTAAAACTCAGGCCGCCAAATCTACCCTCGCCAAAAGCGTTGTATAAGCTATTGGAGTATACCGAAGTCCTGCTTTTGTAACTAAGGGTTGAATCTGCGAAATAAGAATAATAAGTACCATTGCTAAAATCAGGTTTGTAACTAATACTTACTGAGGGCCGTATTTCATGTCGTATAGCCTGTACAGCGGAGTTCTTGCCAAATGTAAATGCCCCAAAAATTCGCGTAGAAATGCTTAAGCTGAAAGACATATCCCTGGCAGCGTAAAATCCTTTTTTTACAGTGCTATCAATCTTATTTTTTAACGGATTAAAATCTTGTCTAAGCTGCTGTTGGTACCATTTTTCTGCGTAACTTATACCTGGTGAAACCTGCACCGGTCCTATTGTAGGTAATGTTAAGGAAATGGGTATCGTATGCGTAGCGCCCCATTGCAGGTTATTAAATATCTGTTTGCCTACATTCAATTTGCTTACTGACGTATCATCCGAAAAATAGGTTTGACTTTTAGCATTTGAATTTAAACCAACCCCAATATTCTCGTACCATTTTAACGTTCCAATTGGTTCTTTTCTTCTGAAAGGATACAGCGTTTGCAGATTAAAAGTGACATCCGGCAGCGTTACGCTGATGATTTTAGTATTGGTGTTTTGAGAGTGGTTGGCGTTGATTGAAATATTAAATGGCTTATCCTTCCAGGTGCGGGCATAGGCAATGGAAGAACTCATCTGGTTTTGAAAATTGCGGGCGGGGCTGTTGGGTACATATTGATTGAATTTGCTGCTGCCGGCATTTACGTTACCGCTAAAAGTTACTCCAGGTCTCGATTTAGTGTCCGCACTGTGCGTCCACCGGATATTATACACGTTCTGTGTTGCAAAATCCGGGTCTCCCTTAAAATTGTATTTAACGTGGTTATAATCCAATGAAAAATTTCCCGAGTAGCTATATCGTTTATAATACCTTGGACTTACATTGAGTGTATAACCGCCATACGAATACAATGTACCGCGGGTAGTAATATCCCAGTTATCATTTATTACTTTATAGTATCCAATGCCTTCCAGCGCCAAACCAAACTGGTCGTTTGCCGTAAAAGTGGGTGCCAATATTCCGGAGTGCCTGCCCTGCGCCAACGGAAAAATACCAAACGGTAAAATTATGGGGATGGGTACTCCTTCAAACTCTGGATGCACCGGGCCGGTGATGGCGAACTTATTATTCCTGAATTTTATTTTTTTAGCCACAAAAGCAAAGTGAGGCGTATCTAAATCACAGGTAGTAAACCTTCCCCGAAGCGCATAAAAATCAGTAGTATTTATCTTCTTCATCTTTTCACCATAAATATACATTTCGCCCTGCTGCGTGTAAGTTCCTTTGGTGATTCCCTTGCCGTTTTTCATGTTAAAACCAATGGTATCACTTACCATTTTAGATTCACCCTGCTTTAAGGTGGGGAAGGAAATAACTTTTCCCGCGGTGTCTTTTTTTAAAGAGGCCGTAACTAAACCCGTTGACTGGTCAAAAATAATCACAGGAGCCTCCAGGTCATTGTCCACATATTTTGTGGTTGACTTTTTTCCGTACAGGTATATTTTTTTTGAAGGCACATCCATCACCATTGAATCATCGGCATGGTACACCACCGGTGCGCTCAAAGAATCTTTCGACATCTTTGCATAAATAGTATCCACCTGTTGCGTTTGGGCGGTGTCGCCTTTCATTGTTCTGGTGGTATCATCAGTTCCAGGAGCAATAGTATCTGAACGTTCAACAGGCAATTTCTGAGCAGTATCTTTGATTAAAGCAGGGCTTGCTTTGCGCACACGGAGCGGCTTTGTTACGGGTTGCGGCACCGTATCGGTAGTTAAATTTTTGTAAAACTCATGCATGGCAAACATCTTATTACCAGGCAGCAGCGTTACAACAACAAGCAAGGCCAGCACCGTCGATGCCAATATACTTTTTGCCTTACCTTTGTAGTTGTTATTCATTGCAGTGTGCGCAAAAATAATGATATTAGCTACACCAATGTGTGAAGAAAGTCTTATAAATTACTAACCCAGAATAAACCCGGTTGAATATGCTCAAAATAAATTTTGTGATGAAGGTTTTAGCCTCTCTTATTTTTATTTCTTCCACGGCTTTTGCTCAAACACAAAAAAAAATAAAAACAATCATTGTAGATGCAGGCCATGGCGGTAAAGATTTCGGTGCACATGGCGGATATGAAGGGGGCTTAAATTCCTATGAAAAAAACGTAACACTCGACATCAGCAATAAACTGGTGGCTGAATTAAGAAGGCAATTGCCTGACGTAAAAATAGTACCCACAAGAACAACAGATATTTATCAATCGCCTCCGGAAAAAGCGGATATTGCCAACGAAAATCATGGTGATTTATTCGTTTGCATACATGCAGATGCGGTAAACCTTAAAACTGGCAGAAGGCAAATAGGTAC
>JANYFI010000675.1 GCA_025362765.1 Ferruginibacter sp.
AAGATGATGGCCCCGTTGCTATTTTTAATTAAACGACATTGAATTACAAGCTGTTAAAAGGCCGTTTGATATGGCCTTTGTTTCGTTGTCTGCTTCGGGTTTATTTATTTTTACCCGCTCATGGTAATCATGTCAAACTGAAAGCCATCAGTAAAGGATACTCAATAATAAACGATTTCAGACAATTTATTTTGCTGACATGATTCAGTGTCGCCATCCGTATTCAGGCAATGCATCAACCATCTTTTTGCAGGCTTATCTTTTGTATTTTAAATCCGGTTTAATCAGGGGAATTAAAAAATCTAACCCGTTATAATCTACCGCATCAACTTCTGCTCCATTCTTTTCAAAAAGATGTCGCGATAGTTTAGGCCTATGGGAATGCGATCATTGCTTTTTTTTAAACTCAGCTCATTGTTTTCCATACCGCTAATTTGTTTTAAAGCCACTATATAAGATTTATGCACCCGCATAAAACTACCTGAAGGAAGGCGATCTTCTATTTCCTTCATGGTAATGTGCGCCATTGTTTTACGGCCTCCCTGGTTAAAGGCAATGTAATTGTTCATGGCTTGCACATAGTCAATATCATCTAAATCTATTTTAAGCATTTTACCCCGCTGGCCCGTTTTTACAAAAATATAATCGTTTGGAAACGACTCTGTAAACACAGATGGTGCTGGGGTATTCCCATCCGTAACCCGTTGTACCGCTTTTACAAAACGATTGAAATCGATGGGTTTCATCAGGTAGTCAACCGCATCCAGTTCATAGCTTGTTACCGCAAATTCAGAATAAGCAGTACAGAATATTACCTTGGTAATTTTATTGATGGTTTTCATTACTTCAATGCCGTTCATTTCATCCATCTGGATGTCGAGGAAAACAAGGTCTGGCTTTTGCGATTGTATGATGTCAATACCGGCAAGTGGGTTGGTTTCTGTAGCAATTAATGTAAGATTGGGAAGCCTGTTAATATAATTCTTAATTACATTGATAGCAGGCTGTTCATCATCAATGATTACACATTTTATCATGCTCATGTATTTACGGTGAGCTCAAAAGTATAGAAATCTTTGTCATCACACGCATTCATTCTATACTTTCCTTCAAAAGCAACATCCAGTCGTTTGCATAAATTGGCCATTCCTATATTGTGGGAGGAAAGTTCCAGGTTATTTTTTCTTACTTTATTTCTACAGTAAAAATATACCTGCCCGGGTTTTAACTCCACCCTTATTTTTAGTGGGTAGCGTGCGTCTTTCAGGTCTCCGTATTTAAAAGCGTTTTCCACCACCGTAATCATCGACAGGGGCGGCAGCATCTGGTTGGTTACGTCGCCCTCTATCACGTATTCAATTGCTTTGGAATAGGCAAAGCGAATATTATTTATTTCTATTAACAGGTGAAGATTATCCAGTTCTTTTTGAACAAACACTTTGTCACTGTCATATTCTACGCTTTCCAGTGAGTATCGCATAATGCGACTGAGTTTGGAAATGTTGTCTGCCAAATCCTGGGAGTGTTCCAACGCCTGCGAAAAAAGTACATTGAGGGTGTTGTGCAAAAAATGCGGGTTTACCTGCGAGCGCAAAAAAGCATATTCCAGCATCAGTTTATCTTTCTGCGATTTTAGTTCCTGTTGTTTTAAGATGGAATTTTCCAGTTCGTTGCGTAGTTTTTCTTCCCGCAGTTTGCTTAATTCACGTTCTTTTTTAAATGATTCGGTTATATGGAAATAAAGCATAGCATAGGATGCATACTGGGCATAGCCGAGCATAGCCTCTTTTAAGAAAACGCCTAATTTGTTTGAACTGTTTAATTTCATTCCAAACAATGGTAAGAGTAGGTATATATAACAATAGGCGAGCATGCCCATTACTAAAAACGCTATAAAGAAAGAAGCAATACTCCACAATGCTTTTCTCGTTTTATAAAGATTTAACAAATAGAGGATTAAATAAAAAGTAATGCAAAGGGGCAATAGAAACACAAGAATGTTACTAATTTTAATATTGGGATTGGTTAAGTAATTGGCAAAATAAATAAAACTGCTATAGGCCACCCAGGCACTTATATGCACAATAATAAGAAAAGGAGTTTT
>JANYFI010000687.1 GCA_025362765.1 Ferruginibacter sp.
GGCGAATGATTTTAAAGCAGAGCTGTTTAACCCTGATGAATGGGCGAAGGTTTTTGAACAGTCGGGTGCAAAATACATTGTGCTTACATCCAAACACCATGATGGCTATGCATTGTGGCCCAGCAAGGAGGCCAGCCGTGACAGGGGCTTTGCATGGAACGCTGCAGAGGTGGGTCCGCACCGGGATTTATTGGGCGATCTTTTTAAAGCAGTACGCAAAACAAGTGTACGTGCCGGCATGTATTATTCGCTGTACGAGTGGTACAATCCGCTTTGGTTAAATGATAAACCGAAGTATGTAACCGAACACATGTGGCCACAAATGAAAGAGCTTGTAAATAACTATCAGCCCGATGTAATTTTTACAGATGGTGAGTGGGACGCCCCGGCAGAAACATGGAAAAGCAAGGAGTTTTTAGCATGGCTGTACAGCGAAAGTGTGATAAAAGATAAAGTGGTTACTTACGACCGCTGGGGAAGCGGCATTCGTTTTAAACATGGCGCCGTGTTTACGCCGGAGTACCAGCCCGACCTTGATGTGGAAGGCCATGCCTGGGAAGAAAGTCGTGGTATGGGATACAGCTATGGCTACAACCGGGATGAAGACGCATGGGATTATAACTCTTCTCAAAGCCTGGTATTGCAGTTGATTGATAAGGCCAGCCGTGGTGGTAATTTCTTACTGGATATTGGCCCTGATGAACACGGAAAAATTCCGCCGGTTATGCAGGAACGGTTGCTGCAGATTGGTGACTGGTTAAAAATAAACGGCGAAGCCATCTATGGTACTGAAAGATGGAAGACGGTGGCGCAGTGGAGTGAAGGCAGAAGAGATTATACAAGCAAAAGCGGCGACATGCTGTTAAAAATAACGCTTGACCCTGACCCCGGCTTTGCAGTAAAAGAAGTATTCTATACCTACAATGCGGATAAAAATGATTTGTATGCCATCCTTCCAAAATACCCCGGCAGTAAAAAAATAGTATTGAAAAACCTGGAGATCCCGTCCGGTACGGAGATGACCTTTTTATCAACGAAAGAAAAACTACAGTGGAAACAAGTGGGCGAAAACATAGCCATTGATTTGCCTGAATTTAATCCTGACAAAATAAAAAATACGGCTGCGTACGTTATAAAAATTACCGGCTTCGGAAAATTTGCATCAAAGCCAGCCATCGAAATCAATTACATCAAAACGGCATTGCAACCTACTGTTTCAATTACGGCAAAAAACAATGAACTGGTGCGGTACACAACAAACGGCAGCGAACCAATTGCCACATCGGCCTTGTACACCAAGCCTTTTGTGCTGGATAAATCGGGTGAGATAAAAGCCGCAGCCTTTGCTACAGGCAGGTTGGCCGGCCCTGTTGTTACAAAAAAAGCCATCAGCTATGAGTGGATGAATGCGGTGAAAGTAACAGCTCCGGCACCGGGAATTGCCTACCGGTATTTTGAAGCCAGCGGAAAAATTGATCTTACTTCAATTAACGTTGCAGTACCTGTAAAAACTGGTTTTACCAATGAGATATCGGATAAGGTAAAGCTACGGAAAGATAAGCTGGCGCTGAGCTTTGACGGATTTATCAAGATCAGTAAAAACGGTCTTTATACCTTCTCTACCTTTTCTGATGATGGCAGTAAATTGTTTATTGATGGTGTTGAAATTGTAAACAATGATGGCGAGCATGCTGCGCTGGAACTGTTTGGTAAAGCGGCTTTAAAAAGTGGTTTTCATTCCATTAAAGTAACTTATTTTGGCAACGGAGAAGTGAATGAATTGAAAGCAAACTGGCAGCCACCAGGCGGAAAAAATGAACAGATTCCTGGCAGTGTATTGTTTCATCAATAACAAACTTTGCCAGGTAGTTTGTTTGTAAGGAACAAGATTTATTCAGTTAATAATTTAATTCAACTCCCATCCTGTAAGCCGGATGGGAGTTGAAATTTTACGTGCTGATAATGTTACTGGTGAGTTTATATAAACCTGTTTGTTATAAATTATAGTATTGCAGAAATAACAGGATAAAAATTGCGGGACTATTTACATCCATTAATGGTATTCAAAAAGCTTCAGCGAATCGTTATTAATGGCCATTAGCAACCCGTTTTTATTGCCTGCTAATCTGATGTGATTAATGCTTCTCACCTCGCCCATTACCTGGTTAAATGATGACGGCACAGGCATCACTGAATTAAACAAGCCTTGTCCGTTGCCCATGCCCACCGCCAATGACATGGCATCGTACCTGCCTTCAAAAGGCGTGACACCAAAGAAATTACCGCCTGCCAGGATATCTTTTTTTCCATCACCATTGTAGTCATTCACATCAAATGAAAAGATGGGTGCCCACTGAAATGCAGCAGGCAATGGCGCCGGATTGAAGTGTCCTTTGCCATCATTCAGCAACATCATGGAGGCCAATGAAGCGGCTTTAAAAACCAATGCTCCCTGCAGCTTTTCGCCAAACACTTCTTCCACCGTTTTACCGGCCATTTCACCATACATTAAAAACTGTTTTTTAAGATAAGGCAGTTGCTTTTCAATATCTTCTTTGTTTAAAAAAGGATAGTATTTTTTATCTTTCGCCAATGCCAAAATCTGGTCGGCAGAACCAATACCACTTATCGGCTTGCTGAACATTTTCAGCGGGTAATCTGTACTGGCTGTGAGCTTACTGTTTAACCCATAATTACCCAATAATATATCATCCCATCCATCGCCGTTCAGGTCCGCCGTTTTTACAGCGCTCCACCAACCGGTTAAGTTTTTATCGTTATTCGTTAAAGCTGTCTTGGTAAGTGTACCATGACTGTTTTTAAATAACACCGGCTGCATCCATTCTCCTGCAACAATCAAATCAGGCCATCCATCTTTATCAACATCTGTCCAGCTGGCACTGGTAACCATTCCCAATTGTTGTAAGATGGTTGTTATGTTACCGGGTGCGAAACTGAATTTTCCTTTGCCATCATTGATCAACAGGTAAGATGCCGGGGTACTACTATAATTCCGGGAGATGGATCTGCCGCCAACAAAAATATCCAGATCACCATCCTGGTCAACATCTGCAACTATGGCTACTGATTTGTTTCCGGACATTACCGGCAGGTTATCAACAAAACTGAAATGGCCTTTACCATCATTGAGGTACAACCTGTCATTCAACAACGGCGTGATGCCTGAATAAATATTGCCGCCGCTCACTACGTATAAATCAACGTCTCCATCGTTATCCGCATCAAAAAAAACAGCATCTACTTCTTCACAGGCTTTGTCGTTTACGAACGCCGTGCTATCCGCCGACTCTTTAAAGTTGCCGTTTTTTTGCTGTAGAAAAAGTTTGCCGGCCTGGCCTTTGGCGCCGCATACAAAAAAATCTTCCAGCCCGTCATTGTTTACATCTGCGACGGCCGTTTTTGGCCCTTGTGTAGACAGCTCGTGCGGAATAAACCACTGGTCATTAAAATCAACATAGTCATCTTCTGTATGTTTAAAATTGGTGCCGAGCCGACCAGTAATATCAGTAAACAAATTTGGTTCTTCTGTATGTAACAACCGGTTGATGAACATCGCATGATTAAGGATGGTATCTGTATTTTGAACGTTGTAAACAACCGTTGCTTTTTTATCAATTGCAATATCTTTTAAAATTTGATACCTGTTATCCGGCCATATTATAACCACACTATCAATCTTGTTTTTATTGCCCAACCCCAGGTTTAGCAATGGTTCGCCGCAACTCATAAAACCCTTTACCGGCTGTACTTCTTTAAATAATAATTGTTGCCCACAAAAAACAAATGCTTTGGCGCCAACAGCAAAATGATTCGGCGATTTACCTATAAGCTGAAGGCTTAAATAGTGTGCGCCTGGTTTCTTTTCACGG
>JANYFI010000736.1 GCA_025362765.1 Ferruginibacter sp.
GAAATGAAAAACAAAAAACAACGCACTGTCATTCACTGGTTTTAAACCACAGACATCATGCATCGTCTATTTAATAGCGAACGTTATTGATGAAGCGATTATCAAAAACATCCTTCTTTTCTTTCGCACTATTCAACCACATTTAAAACTTAAAAAATGAAAAAGATTATTGATAACATTTATACTCCTGCAACAACCGAATCTTTTATTAAAGCTTTTGGATTGTTTATGACCACCATTTCCGCTCTTTATTTTATAGCGTACATTGTATTGGCTCATTAATTATTTATATGCAAGTTCAGGGTAAGGCATGCGGGTTAACTGCATGCTTTTTTTGTTTGAAGACATTAGTTGCTTAAACTGAAAATTATATATTTAGGTTACGATATTTCTAACGCAGCATTCACTGCTTTTACAGCTATATCGTTAAAAAAATAATTTTGAATTGTATTCTCTCTACGGAATATAAGCTGCAATTGTGCTACAGGTCATCTATTCTTTCGCCCCGAAAAAGGTCGTGATAATTTGGTTTATTACTTACGCTCAACGTTTTACTGTAAAAGCAATTATTTTTGCACCTATACCCTGGAAATGGGTGGCCTGTTTTTTTCCGGGCCTTCATTAACAGCCGGTTCATCTTTGTTATCACAAAATGTTTTCTTAAAAAAATCATTCATGTCTATCTTACAGAGTTTAACGGGAGCAATTACAGTAATTAATCTACTTATAGCATTGATTGTGCTGGCATTTATTTTAAGAAAGTATAAAAAACGGACATTAGCTTTTATTTTATTTGCATTAGCTGGTGTCTTTTTTCTACTTTCTTCCACCGCTTATTTGCCTGATTACTTTGCAAATAAATTGGAACGGAAATACCTTCCTTACCCGCTAACAGGTAACAATGATTCTTCCAAAGTATTGATTCATGTGTTGGGAAGCGGTTATAATCTCGACAGCAGGTTACCAGCCAATGCACAGCTGGGCTGGTGTGCGCTGGGGCGTTTGGCAGAAGGCATCAGGATTCACCGCCTGTTAAAAAATAGTACCATTGTTTGTTCTGCCAATGCGCCCGACTCGCCGCCAGGATTGGAAACACAGGCACAGGTAACCCGGCGGGCAGCGATTGCTTTAGGGGTAGACTCTAACCAGCTGGCCACATTGAATGAGCCTGGTACTACCCAGGAAGAAGCGTCAGAACTGGCAAAACACTATGATACCAACAGGCCATTAATTGTTGTTACAGACGCCATTCACATGCCAAGAGCAATGAAGTTATTTTCAAAAGCAGGCTTTCACCCGGTAGCTGCCCCCACCAATTACAAAATACTGGAAGGCCCCGTGCAGGATAATTTAAAATGGTGGCCGTCTTTTGAGAAAATTGGTCTGATGAATTATGTAATTCATGAATACCTCGGCGACTTAAAATATCGCTTCTTTAGTTAGTGCTTCAAATGTCTTCTCCAGATGTAATAAAAAAGCATTTTTTTGATGGTATTGCTTATTTATAAGGCAGGATCGTACACCAACAGCAGCAGGTTAAATATGCGACATTACTCACTCTAACGTGGTGGCTTTGCGCCCGTCATTTTTTTTTGCTTTTGCATACATGCCTGCGGCTGAATGAGGCTTGGTGGCATTTACTTTTTTGTTACTTTTGGGTGACATTCAGCAGAACGCGTTGCCCACGTAGACGTTTTATAAAAGTGCAATAGTAAAACGGTGTGTGCGTTTTTTAGCTGCATGTATTTTACAAAGGCAATGTAACAACAAACAAAGGTTATCTATAAAAATAATTTACATGAAAAGAACGGACTTGGCTAAATATGTAATGGTGGCTATTTTTATTACAGCCGGTTTTAATGTAGCAGCGCAGAAAGTGGTATTTGTAATTGCTGACGGGATACCGGCAGATGTAATTGAAAAAATGCATACACCTAATATAGACGCCATCGCTGCAAAAGGCGTTTATATGCGGGTACATGTTGGCGGAGATAAAGGCACTTATAGTGAAACACCTACAATATCCGCTGTTGGCTACAATAGCCTGTTGACGGGTACCTGGGTAAACAAACACAATGTTTGGGACAACGATATCGCAGCGCCTGATTATCATTACAAAAATATTTTCCGGCTATTTAAAGAACAGTACCCTAAAAAGAAAACTGCCGTGTATAGCAGTTGGCTGGATAACCGCACAAAACTTGTTGGCGATGATTTGGCCGCTGCAGGCAATGTGCAGGTAGATTTTCATTCTGATGGTCATGAGCTGGATACGATTGCTTTTCCACACGACAAAGCGCACGAGTACATGCACCGCATAGATGAACGGGTGATAACTGATGCCGCCGCCGGAATTAGCAATGATGCGCCAGACTTAAGTTGGGTATACCTTGAATATACGGATGATATGGGGCATGCTCATGGCGACAGTCCGCAAATGGAGCAGGCAGTAAAGTACCTGGATGCTCAGATGGGAAGATTATGGAAAGCCGTTGAATACCGCCAGCAACATTTTAAAGAAAAGTGGCTGATTGTAATTACAACTGACCACGGCAGATCGGAAACGGACGGACGTAATCATGGAGGACAATCTTTGCGGCAACGCACTACCTGGATGGTTAGTAATATCCTGCCAAATAAATACGCTCAATATTACCAGCCGGGTATCGTAGATATTATGCCGACTATTGCCAAATATCTTCACATAGCAATACCGCGAGAAAGCAACATGGAAATTGATGGCATTTCATTTACCGGGCCGTTGTCTGTTACCAGACCTGTATTGAACCTGATACAACATACACTTGATATTAGCTGGAACGCTTTGGATACAGCCGGCAACGTAAAAGTATGGGTAGCAACCACCAATAATTTTAAAACCGGTGGTAAAGACGACTATCATTTGCTGGCTGAATTGCCTTGTAAAACGCAACATGCTACATTGGACATTACTGACCTGCCATCTGAATTTTATAAAGTGGTACTTGAGGGCAAATACAATAGTACCAATGCCTGGTGGATTACTAAAGGAAAGTAAAAAGTTTAGATGGTTTATAGTGCCAGTTCGCATTTCCAGCTTGGTTATATTGAACCACTTATTTGAATGTGGCCAAAAAAAAATTGATTACAGCAACTTATTTTAAAGTCATTCCGAGCAGGACTACGCCCAGGCACTTTCACCTGAAAGGCTGCCAATTTATTTGTCCACAGCGTGTAATAATATCTATGAAAAGCCGCTACCTAAATTAACCAAAAATTTCATTGAGCACGCTGGCTAAATGTATTCCACCTTTTAATAATTGCTGATTCACAATCGCAATGAATTTGTAATTATACTGGTACGATAACTTTTCATCCGGTTGAATTCCTGCATAAATTTTATCCACCACCTGGTAGGAATCATATATCCATGCTTTCAGATTTTTCTGCTGCATTTCTTTTCTTTGTAGTGGCGTTGTAAAGTTAATGGCTGCGGCGTATTCCGTATAACTGAGTTCCTGAAAATTAATCAATCCTTCATCCCACATGCGATGCAGGTTGCTGGGCATGGTAAACCAGGATACTTTTAATTTATTGCCACCCATATCTTCGTGCCTGCCGACATGCAACGGCTGGTGAATATCCTCCACCAGATGAATGAGTATTTTTAAATAGAACTGCTTTTTTGCAGCCGGTAATTGCCCGTTCTTTAACTGCTTCACCAAAAAATTAATTTTTGTATAAGCATCCACGGCAGTGTCTTTATTTAAAAAATCTATTACTGCCTCCTTTGATAAACCGGGTTCAATATCGACATAGTGCCACGCAGAAATGGAATCATATGTAGGATCGCTTTTTATAAAATCACCCCAGTTACTTGCCATCGCAATACTTTCGTTGCCCAGGATTTTACCAATGGCTGCTTTGGCTTTAGGTGTCAGATAAGTTGAGGCGATCTGTCCAACAATGCGATGCCCTAATACGCCCCAGGCCATGGATGCGGCTGGTAAATAAAAAAAACTAATACCCATTAACAGCCGTTTAAAATTCCCTGATATCATACAATAAAAATTAGATCATTAAAATGGCAAGTTACAGGGAAAACACTTTATTTCAATTGAATTATACCAACAACTGCTGTATAGTCGCATCCTCCTGCTATCGGTGAATTCTACGGAAGGGTAAATTATGGAATTCGTGAAATTTTGTTTGAGTATACATTAAAAAAAGCAACGCTTTAGCGGTTTATCGTCAGCACCTTCGCAAGCGGTTACACCTTTTACGCAGACATCATT
>JANYFI010000748.1 GCA_025362765.1 Ferruginibacter sp.
TTTAATAATTGCTGCATTTATTTTGTGTAATAATTGCAAAGCGCAAGATGCAGGCCTGGTGCGTTACGTAAATACTTTACAAGGCACCAACTCTACAAGGGAATTATCCGCAGGCAACACATACCCAACAACGGCAATGCCTTTTTGTGTGCACGCATGGAGCCCCCAAACGGGAAGAAATGGTGATGGCTGGAAATATAAATACACCGAAAAAACAATTCGTGGCTTTGGCGAAACACACCAGTGCAGCCCATGGGCAAATGATTATGGCGTATTTAGTTTAATGCCTGTAGCAGGAGAATTAATAGTAAATGAAAATGGCCGTACAGCAGGCTTTAGCCATACTGGCGAGATAGGAAAGCCCAATCATTACTATGTTAAATTTGATAATGGCGTAGCTACAGATATTGCACCAACAGAAAGAGGCAGCCACTTTAAATTTAGTTTTCCCAAAGGTAAAAAAGCAAACATTGTACTGGATGGTTATACAAAAATGAGCATGGTTACTATTGATGCGGCCAAAAAACAAATAACGGGCTTCGTTAATAATGGGGCGTATGTGCCAAAAGGTTTCCGCAATTATTTTATCATCAGCTTCGATAAGCCCTTTAAAAGTTTTGGTACCTGGGAAAATAAAACCAACACTATTACAAAAGAAAATACAACTGCAGAAGGTGCCGGCGTTGGTGCATATGTACAGTTTGATGATGGTATTACCGTACAGGCAAAAGTTGCGGTAAGTTATATAAGCCTAAGCCAGGCGGCCATTACTTTACAAAATGAATTAGGAAAATATACATCAATACAACAAACCATAAATGCTGCCGCCAAAGTATGGAACGGCTTACTGGGCAGGGTTTTAGTAGAAGGCGGCACAGAAGAAGATAAAGCAACTTTTTACAGTTGCCTCTTTAGGGCCAGCTTATTTAGCCACCAGTTTTTTGAGTACGATAAAGATGGGCAGCCAACTTACTATAGCCCTTACGATGCCAAAGTGCATGCTGGTTATATGTACACTGATAATGGTTTTTGGGATACTTTTCGATCTCAGTTTCCACTCACTAATATTTTACATCCCACCATGCAGGGCCGTTACATGCAGGCATTACTGGATGCGCAAAAACAATGCGGCTGGCTGCCCGCATGGAGTGCGCCGGGCGAAGGTGGCAGCATGGTAGGCAATCATGCCATTTCTTTATTGGCAGATGCGTGGGCAAAAGGTATCCGTACTTTTAGCGCCGATAGTGCATTGAAAGCATACTTTCATGAAGCCATGAATAAGGGCCCATGGGGACCGGCAAATGGCCGCGAAGGCTGGAAAGAATATTACCAGATTGGCTATGTGCCTTTTTACCCAAAATCTTACGGCGCTACTGCGCAAACATTGGAGTATGCGTACGATGATTTTTGTGCTTACAACTTAGCAAAGATGACGGGCAATACATTTTACGAAGCCATATTTGCCAGGCAGATGTACAACTATAAAAATGTTTTTGATACCGCTACAAGCTTCATGCGTGGAAGGCAGGCCAATGGAGATTGGACGCTCAATTTTGACCCGCTGGCGTGGGGCGGCCCATATACTGAAGGCAATGCGTGGCACTACAACTGGTCTGTTTTTCATGATATACAAGGGCTGATAAACCTTACCGGCGGCGATAAAAAATTCGTTTCAAAAATAGACTCTCTCTTCTCGCAGCCTAACACCGTGCATGTGGGTGCATACGGCCAAACCACCCACGAAATGATGGAAATGGTGAACGCAAACCTCGGGCAATATGCGCAGGGAAACCAGTCCATACAGCACCTCATCTACCTATATAATTATGCTGGCGAACCATGGAAAGCGCAAGCCCATATACGGGAAGTGATGGGTAAATTATACAACGCTACAGAGAATGGTTTCCCTGGCGATGAAGACCAGGACGGCATGTCATCCTGGTATGTGTTGAGTGTCATGGGTATCTACAGCGTGTGTCCTGGCACTGATGAATATGTAATTGGCAGTCCGGTTTTTAATAAGGTTACCATCACTATGGAAGATGGAAAAAAGTTTGTGATAGAAGCCAGTAACAACAGCAAACAAAACGTGTACATACAAAGCGCCACCTTAAACGGCAAGCCTTATACGCACAACTGGATAAAGTATGGCGACATCAAAAACGGCGGCGTATTGAATTTTGAAATGAGTAGTGAACCAAACAAGACACGAGGCTTGCAAAAAGAAGACAAGCCTTTTTCATTATCAAAAAATTAGGGTTAAAATGAAGAGATTATTTTTTATAAAGAGCTTACTTGTTGCAATGATTTTGCTGCAGGTAAATGTGCAGGCGCAGGATAATAACTACGCCGCCAAAGTAAATACACAAATTGGCAATAAGGGCAAAGGTGCCGGTAAAGAAGAAGCATACCTGGAAGCTGGCTATACGTTTCCCGGAGCTACTTACCCCATGGGGATGGTGCAGTTTATGTCCTGCGCGCCGGGCTCGG
>JANYFI010000757.1 GCA_025362765.1 Ferruginibacter sp.
GTACCGGCAAACCTGCTTCCCGGGGATCCCTGAATGCCAGCACATCCTTGGCCTCATAGTTCAAATTACGCCCATGCTTATAACGAAGATTGGCAGTGGTTTGTTTATCACCAATTACTTTAGCAGGGGTTTTTACTCTAACTGTTCCGTGATCAGTACCTACTATAACTGTTACTTTTTTATCAGCGATTTTTTTCAGTGCCTGGTTTAATGGTGAATGAATAAACCAGCTTTCGGTTATGCTTCGATAACTTATTTCATCACCGGCCAGCTCTTTCAGTACTTCCATTTCGGTGCGGGCATGGCTTAGCATATCAATAAAATTATACACAATGATGTTGATGTCGTTCTGCATCATGTTGTGCATGTTCTCTACCATTTTTTGGCCATCGTGGTTATTGGTTATTTTAGTATAAGAGTATTTTAAATCTGCTTTACCCAACCGTTTTAGCTGGCTCTTAAAAAACTCTTCTTCATACAAATTTTTGCCCCCTTCTTCGTCATCATTTTTCCATTGTTCCTTAAATTGTTTTTCTATATCTATGGGCAGCATACCGGCAAAGATGGCATTGCGTGCGTACTGCGTGGCAGTGGGCAAAATCGAATAAAAAGTATCTTCTTCCTGTATGCGAAAACTCTCCGCAAAAATTGGCTGAATCACTTTCCATTGATCGAAACGTAAATTATCTATAAGTACAAAAAATAAAGGAGTACCTTTTTCCAGGTGCGGCAGTACTTTAAATTTCATCAAATTATGACTCATGATGGGCGCATTGCCATTTTTTGGATTGATCCAGGAAGCATAATTACGACTGATAAATTTAAAAAAATCGGTATTGGCTTCCGCTTTTTGAGATTGAAAAACTTCCTGCATTTCGGGACTGTCGCTCTTCTTCATTTCCAGTTCCCAATACACTAATTTCTTATAAATTTCCATCCAGCCCTTGTAGTCGGGATTATCGTTGAGCGCTATAAATAAACTGCGGAATTCCTGCTGGTAAGCAGAGGTCGTTTTTTCTGCCACCAATCTTTTATTATCTATCAGCTTTTTTAAACTTAGCCATACCTGGTTGGGATTAACGGGTTTTATCAGGTAGTCGCTTATTTGACTGCCGATGGCTTCATCCATTATATTTTCAGCTTCGTTTTTCGTAATAAGCACCACCGGTAAATTACTGTTAGCTTCCTTTATTTGTTGCAGTGTTTGTAACCCTGTTATGCCGGGCATTGTTTCGTCCAGTAGTACTACGTCTACAATATTTTCCTTGACAAATTCTACCGCATCAAATCCATTGGTTTTGGTTTGTACTTCATAGCCCTTGTTTTCCAAAAACATTATCTGCGAGGTAAGACTATCAATTTCATCATCTACCCAAAGTATTTTAGCTACGCTCATAATTTATTTTTTGTTTATCTTTTGTTATTGTCCGCATCAACCTGTATAAAACCTGTCGAAAGGCTTATCATTGAAAAATATTAACGATGGGCGGCTTGCAATCCTGTTTGATGTATGTTAAACCAGTGATGTAAAAATGATCAATATGCGGTAATAATAAGTTAAACAGATAAGGTGTGGAAGCAAATATACTGGTTTCACCTTTCAGATTTGTAGCTTTGCGCTGCACGAAAAATAAGTTTTAACAAAATACTATCAACCGCGTTAATGCAGCTAAAAAAAATAATCAACGATCCTGTGTATGGTTTTATCACCCTCGATGATGAACTGGTTTTTAAAATAATTGCGCACCCCTATTACCAGCGGCTGCGCCGGATACACCAGATGGCTATGGCGCACCTTGTTTACCCTGGCGCCGTGCATACAAGGTTGCATCATTCATTGGGCGCCTATCATTTAATGTGCAATGCGCTGAGCGAATTAAAAAACAAAGGCATTGATATTTCCAAA
This sequence comes from Ferruginibacter sp., assembly GCA_025362765.1. Taxonomy (GTDB): domain Bacteria; phylum Bacteroidota; class Bacteroidia; order Chitinophagales; family Chitinophagaceae; genus Ferruginibacter. The sequence continues at coordinate 1,907 of JANYFI010000757.1, forward strand.
GAAGAAGAACAGGCAGCCAAAGTAGCCATATTGCTGCACGATGTGGGGCACGGGCCGTTTAGCCATGCATTGGAAAATGTGTTAATTGAAGGCATGCAGCATGAATCGATTTCTTTGTTGTTGATGCAGGACTTAAACAGGCAATACAACGGTCAACTGCAGATTGCCATCGACATCTTTACGAATGTGTATCATAAAAGATTTCTTCATCAGCTTGTAAGCGGGCAGCTGGATGTAGACAGGATGGACTATTTAACAAGAGATAGTTTTTTTAGCGGCGTAAGCGAAGGCGTAATAGGATACGACCGGATTATAAAAATGTTAACGGTACACCAGGGCGAATTAATGGTAGAGGAAAAGGCAATTTACTCTATTGAAAAATTTTTAGTGGCAAGGCGCCTGATGTACTGGCAGGTATATTTACATAAAACAGTTTTATGCGCCGAACAAATGTTACAACGGATTATTAAAAGAGCCAAACATATAAAGGCATTTACTAAAACGCCGCTCAATAAATTTATCAATGAGCCTATTGATACGGTAACCCTGGATGAGTTTTGTCGCCTGGATGATTATGATGTAATGAGCGCTATAAAAGAATGGTGCACTCACGAAGATACCGTGCTGTCAATGCTATGCGAGGGAATCATCAACCGGGAATTACTTAAAATAAAATATTCCGGCGAACCCGTTGACCAGGCGCTGGTGGCAGAAAAAAAAGAAGCCGTGATAAAAAAATACGGACTAACCGAAGCCGATGCCGGCTGGCTGGTATTTACCGGCGAGGCCGTAAGCAACACTTACAATTTTGAAGATGAGCACATCCATATTTTATTTAAGGATGGATCGGTAAAAGATATATCAGCCGTTGACAATGCACTGATCAACCAAAACATGAAGAGCAAGGTCAAAAAATATTACATTTGTTATAAAAGATAGCGGGTAGCTTTTGACATTTTTACAATGTTGAACAGCCTCTCTGTCTATTCTTAAAGCCTAAAAAATTATGCAGTTTTCCGCGACACAAATAGCCCTTTTGATTGATGGCAAAGTTGAAGGCAATGCCGATGCTAAGGTTGCATTTTTTGGCAAAATAGAAGACGCTACTGAAGATGAGCTGGCTTTTTTGGCAAACCCAAAGTATGAAGAATATATGCCACATTACGGCGGGGAATTTTCTTTAAGAGTTATTATGCATACATCTTTAATTATGGAGATTTATCGCTGGGGCTAAATAATGTAACTAATTAAACAG
>JANYFI010000775.1 GCA_025362765.1 Ferruginibacter sp.
GAAATCTGGAAGAGTGACATTGCCATTGAAGGCGATCTACAAGCTCAGCAGGATGTGCACAGCATGATGTATCATCTCTACTCTTTTGTAAGAGAAGGCACTTCATTAAGCCCGTCGCCGATGGGATTAAGCGGCCTGGGTTATAACGGCCATGTATTTTGGGATACGGAACTGTGGATGTTTCCCGCTATTTTGGCACTGCATCCTGAAATGGCAAAAAGTCTGGTGGAATACAGGTTTCAGCGACTCGGCGCTGCCAAACAAAATGCTTTTAACCATGGATATAAAGGAGCCATGTTTCCGTGGGAAAGCGCTGGCACCGGCGTAGAAGAAACGCCGGTATGGGCTTTAAGCGGTCCGTTTGAACACCATATTACTGCCTGCGTAGGAATTGCCGCCTGGAATTATTATTGCGTAACACAGGATAAAGACTGGCTAAGGGAAAGAGGTTATCCTCTCTTAAAAGAAACGGCTATGTTCTGGGCCAGCAGGGTAGAAAGAAACGGACCAGGTAAATTCGAAATTAAAAACGTTGTTGCTTCTGATGAATGGGCAGAAAATATAGACAACGATGCTTTTACCAATGCAGCCGCCAAAGCTGTTTTGCAACATGCAGCAGAAGCCGCAGTGTTACTCGGTATAAAACCTGATGCTGACTGGATGAATGTGGCCAATAATATTCCGGTTTTAAAAATGCCTGATGGCGTAACAAGAGAGCATGGTTCTTATAATGGTGAAGGCATTAAACAGGCTGATGTAAACCTGTTGGCATATCCTTTAAAAGAAATAACCGATATAAAGCAAATAAAAAAAGACCTGGCGTATTATGAAACAAGAGTGCCAAATGAAGGAACCCCTGCGATGACACAAGCGGTTTTTGCATTGCTGTATTCACGTTTAGGCGATGGTGCTAAAGCGTATCATTTTTTCCAGGATGGCTATTTGCCCAATTTAAATCCGCCACTCAGAGTAATTGCTGAAACCAAGGGTGGCAGCAATCCATATTTTGCAACAGGGGCCGGAGGTCTTTTACAAAGTGTACTAATGGGCTTTGGCGGGCTGGAAATAACACCCAAAGGAATTGTGCAAATTAAAACAGCATTGCCTCCCACCTGGAAAAGCATTACTTTAACCGGTATTGGAGTGGATAAAAAAACCTTCATTAATAATAATCATTAATCGCTTTTGGTCCTGGATACAATCCGGGCCATTTTTTTACAGGTGAACTTTAATACACGATTCAACGCCGTTAACATTACCCTTTCTTCATAAAAAAACCAGCTACGTTGCCCTTCATTTCTTTGCAACAAATAAAATAATTTCTTTCAAATGCGCCACCAATAAGAATTTAATGTATTTTCACCTTTCTAATAATGCGTAAAACTGCTGCCATACTACTTTTAATGTTGTTTGTATTCAATACCATTGGATATAAATTGTGGTTCAGCATCGCCATGCAGCAGGCGGATACACGACTGGAAGCTAACCTGGATAAAAATAATTTCAACGAACAGGATCTCTTTACACTAAAAGTTGCCATCAACATGCCTTACCAGAATAGCTGGTCATCTTTTGAAAGGTTTGATGGAGAAATCACCGTAAACGGCGAAACATATAAGTATGTGCAACGCAAAGTGGCGAATGATACCATGTACTTCCAGTGCATACGCCATGCGGAAAAAATTAACCTGCAACAACAATCAAATGATTATTTCGGAAAAGTTAATGATATAGCAGACAACAATGGTGCAAAAAAAGTGCCTGGCAAATCCAGCAACATCATAAAATCTGGATTGTCAGATTTTACCAATGATATTTCTACCTGGAAATTTACCTCTTTTGAAGAGGGGTGTAAGGTGTATACCACTAAGCCTTTTGCAAACAATAGTGCGACCTACATTCAACAGCTCGTCAAGCCGCCGAAAACTGTATAAATTTTTATTGGCGCTTCCCCTGACCTCAGCAACGGACAATTACTGCTGAGTGTTTCAATTATTTACAAATAATCATCTAAAATGAAAAGATTTTTCATCTGCCTTTGCATGGTTGTATCAATGTATTCCTGCAAGACCAGTACTGAATATAAGGCTTATTTAAACGATCCCCAGCTATTTTCAAATGCGGTACATGAAATGAACAGTGTTGTAATGGGAAATAATTTTCCACCAATGATTGCCACACGCAATTACGCTTATGGCGCTATAGCAGCGTACGAAGTAATTGCAGCTGGCTATCCAAAAAAATACCAGTCACTAGTGGGGCAGGTGCACGGACTTACAGTGGTAGCCACACCCGCAGCCAACACGCCGGTTGATTTTGAACTGGCCGCATTATTAGCTTATATTAAAGTTGGTGAAGCGGTTACATTTCCGGAAGGAAGTATGCAGGAATATAAAGACAGTATTTTAACACTGGCACGCAATAAAGGTTTGCCGGAAAATATTGAAATTGCTTCACAGGCGTTTGCGGATAGTATGAGCGCCAGCATTATCCGCTGGAGTAAAAAAGATAATTATGCTGAAACAAGAAGTGCTGAAAAATACACCGTAAGAGATGAACCCGGCCGCTGGGTACCGACACCGCCAATGTATGCCCAAGCCGCCGAACCACACTGGATGGAAATAAGGACTATGGCTATTGACAGCGCAACTCAGTTTTTACCGTCAGCGCCAATCCCATTTAATATTACTGATAAAAAAAGTAAATATTACGAGCAGGTAATGGCTATTAAAAACGCAGGAGACAGTTTAACTGAAGAGCAAAAACACATTGCAGAATTTTGGGACGATAATCCTTTTAAACTCAATGTGTCCGGTCATGTAATGTTCGGCACCAAAAAGTTTTCTCCCTCGGGGCACTGGATGAGTATCATTGGTATTGCGGCTCAAAAAGCTAAATCTGGTTATGATGAAACCGTGTATGCATATGCTAAAACTTCCATTGCCTTATTTGATGCGTTTATTCAGTGCTGGCAG
>JANYFI010000310.1 GCA_025362765.1 Ferruginibacter sp.
TCAGCCCGGATAAGATATTGTTCTGCCAGTCTAAATACCATGTAATATTCTGTTAAAGAAGTACCATTCGGCAGTTTATATTTAAAAGGGAAATACAGGGTGTCGTTATTAAAAATTCTTGATTTAATCCATAAGTTTTTACGATTATCCAAATTTTCGAAAGAATTACGCAATTGAGACGTTATTAGATATGTTGGGCTAGAAAATGCGCTTAATGGCAAAATCTCTAAACCTTCATAAGTATTAAATCCAGGCCGAACCGGTTTAAGTTGCCAAATGGCCTCTGTACTGGTTTTCAGAAAAATATTATTTAAATTGGACTCTAGAGCATATTGCCCTGAATTGATTATTGCTGTAGCTTCTGATTCGGACTCTTGCCATCGATTAGTATATAGATAGCAACGTGATAACATTGCTGCTGCAGCCCACTTATTAGGTCGAACCCTTTCTGATGAAATATATTGAACACCAAGTGATGTTTTAGCTTCATTCAAATCAGAAATAATTTGAGTAAAAATTTGAGCTAATGGTGTTCTCGGCGCAGTAGATGCGTCTTGATATTTAGTGGAAGTAATCAATGGAACATCTCCAAACAAATTCACCAAATGGAAATAACAAAAAGCCCTTATAAATTTTGCTTCGCCGCTTAGTTGCCCTTTCAATGTAGCAGACAGATTTTGTGATTGCGAAATCCTTTCTATCGCAAGGTTGGCAGAATAGATATATTTATAAGCTGGCTTCCAGAACGAGTTATCAATATTAATATGGTTTGCTTGTGTAATTTGGTTCTTTGTGAATTCATCTTTTAATCCCGGAGTATAAAAATATAATTCATCAGCAGACATTCCACCATAAAGTGTTATCGCAGAATTGGAGAAAAGGTTTCGGTTAGTCAGCATCTCGCTGTATATACCTGTGATGGCACTGGTAGCATTTGAGCTGTCTGAGAAAACTATATCACTGTTAAGCTGATCATTAGGGTTACCTACTTCAATAAATTTTTTGCAGGAAGTAAATAAAACGCCATGCAGCATTATAAATAGTGAACAAAGAGTTGTGGTTATATAATGTTTTGTTTTCATTGTTTTTGTTTTTAAAAATTAACCTGAGTCCCTACAGTAATCATCCTCAATGGAGGTAATGATGATAAAGATTGACTTTCAGGATCATGCCCCTTGTACTTTGTGATGGTCAAGATGTTTTGAACATGAAAAAATAATTTCCAGCTTACTGCATTCAATTTTTTTATCCAACCTGAAGGAAAATTGTACGACAATGCAATGTTCTTAAGTCGTATATATGAAGCATCAGTAAGGACTGCATCTGAAGAGCTTATTTTAGAGGTGGCCGGATAAGCCGGATTGGTAAAATCCTGGGTGTATCGTTGGTACGGAGTTATATCACCAGCTTTACGCCAACGATTTAATACAAAACTTGGCTGGTTTACAATATCACCTAAAGCTATCGGGGAAGAGTAAACCGCATCACGACCAAGCTGCTTTCTGAATTCAAGCAATACATTTAGTTGAAATCCTTTGAAGCTAAATGAATTTGAAAGACCGTCAAAGTATTTTGGATCTGTGGTTCCAAGATAAGCATAATCATTGTTGTCGATTGTCCCATCCTTATTCAAATCCTCAAACTGGTAAATTCCGGTTTGTGGATCTACACCAGTAAAATGCAAGCCTCTATATGCATTCAATGATTTTCCAACCACATAGGTTGATGCATAGCTGCTGTTCGCTAATCCCGGGAACGAAACCAACTTGTTCTCATTATGAGAAATATTGAAAGAAGTATTCCATTGAAATTTTTTAGACTTAATGATTTCGGCATTTACAGAAATTTCATACCCCTTATTCTGAACCACGCCTGGAAAATTCAGTAGTACGTCTGTAAAGCCAGTTTGTGTCGGAAGGCTGTATCTTATTATTTGATTATCGCTTTTGTTTTTATAGTAATTCAGGTTTACAGTTAACTTATCCTGAAAAAAACCAAGCTCCGCAGCTAATTCTATTTTCTTATTTTCTTCCCAACTGTAATTAGAATTAAATAAACGTGATGGCGTTAGCCCCGGCTGCCCATCGTAAGCATAAATTGTTCCTTTATACGTATCCAGATATTGATAGTTTCCAATTTGGTCATTACCAGTTGAACCGAGGCTTCCTCTAAATTTACCGAAGCTTAAAAACGGTATCGCTTTCTTTATGAATAACTCTTTAGAAAAAATCCAAGCTATTCCTACAGCACCAAAATTCGCAAATCTATTATCAGGGCCAAATCTTGATGATCCGTCCCTTCGTCCAGTAATATTGAAAACATATTTATTTTCCCAATCAATTCCCACTCTGCCAAAAATAGCAGCGTAATTATATTTCGCATTTGAATTAGTGGCGGTTATATTTGGCGCAGCTGCTATTGAACCTAATAACTCATCATTAGTATAGCCACTACCTGTAATTAGTTTTCTTTCTGACTCAGTCTTTTGCCAAGTTGAGCCAGTTAGTGCTTCTACCTTTAATTTAGTCTTTAGGTTAAATCTGTAAGAAACCTGTGGCTCAATAATCCAGGTCTTTATAAAATTGTCACCTAACACAGATGTCCCCTTTGGCGCATAAGCAGGGTCTTGCGAAGTCATGGGAGACAAAATAGTTTCATTAGCCGCCACCTTGTTATATCCAAAATTTACTTTTATTTCGAGGGAAGTAACTGGTTTGTATGCAATAATGCCGTTAGTAGTTAGACGATCAGTAGAAACATTTGTTCTTTGTTGAAGTAATGCCAGAGGATTGCCTACAGAATATCCGGACTCTCTCCAAACATAATTACCTGCCGCATCCTTTAAAGAATAACTGTTAGGAGGCAGATTAATATAAGTAGTAAGATCTTGCGCAGGCAACAGGTTTTTGTCATTACAATAACTAGCTATAAAATTAAGATTGAGTTTGTTGTCTGTGCTTTTATGATTAATGTTTACATCAACAGTAGTTTTCTTATCTCCAAACTCTCCGGGGAAGACAGTCGTTTCCTTATAATATCCAGTACCAAAAGTAAATTTAGTGAATTGATTACCGCCAGAATAGCGCAACTGGGCATTTGATGTTTGGGTTGTTCCTCCAATAAACAATTTCTTCCAGTCCGTATATCTATTCTGGTCCCATGAAACCAAATCAGGTGCATTGCTATTTGCAGGCGTAATACCATCATTTAAAAATGCTTCTTTTCGCATTTCAATATATTGCTGGGTATTCATCAACTGCATTGTTCTCGCCACTTTACCCCATCCATGGGAAATATTTAAAGAAACGGA
>JANYFI010000797.1 GCA_025362765.1 Ferruginibacter sp.
TAAATCTGCAGGCTGGGATTTTTATCATTGTGGAAGGGGCAGTTTAACCGGTCGTTTTTATCAGGCTTTAAACCGTAATGCTGCAACACCTGGTTAATGGTAAGTTGTTGTTTTATTTCTTTTAGCTCCATGTGGAAAAATATTTTGTGCTTTATTCGTTACACAACAAAATTACTAAATGTAACTTTATAGTTACAATAATATTTCCACAGTTTACCAACACTTACGCCATACGCTACAATAAGGTAGATTTGTAGTCATTAAAGCACATTTACATGAACATTCCAACAGCTATAAAGAAGTTTCGTAAGGATAAAGCCTTATCCCAACAACAAGTGGCCGATGCCATTAAAATGAACAGGGTACAATACACAAGGATAGAAACAGGAAAAGCAGAGATTACTACTTCTACGTTAGAAAAAATTTGTAAAGTATTGGATGTTTCTTTGATGGAGTTTTTTAAAGAAGATAATACAGAGGTAAATTCCTACGATAAAAATATTTTAGAAAAAGTAAAGCTCATTGAACAGCTTGACGAACCGCAACAAAAATCATTATTCAATTTTATTGATACCGCTATTTCCAATAAACGCCTTAGGGATACTTTAAACAATGCCCTTAGTGCAGCTTCTTGAATACACTGTGCAAAACTTTTTAACGTCTTATGTGGTGGTTGGTGTTTCGTATATGGTATAAAAAACCACCAGCTTTTATAACTGATGGTTCAATGTTTTTGTTTTGTAGCTTACGCAAGGCACAGGAAGCAACGCCGCATCGCCCTCGCCTCATTCCTGCGCCAGGCGGAGATTTTTTAGTTATCTTTTGCTTATCCACCCGATACTTTTGCCTTAATCGGAGGTAAAGCCTTGCCCCTTATTTCTTTCGGTATTGTTTTATAAATAGGAACATTGATCATTTGCCGGTACATACTTCTTTTACCAGTATCATCGTCTAAATCATAATACTCGTTTACTGGTAATTTATTTATCCGGCAATATTCCATCCCTGTTCGCCATACAAGGCCAAGGCTTGATGTTGTGAGTATCTTTGTTTCCAAATGCTTGACCTGGTAATACTCACAATCCTCAGTTTCATTTAAATTATGGAGTGCATACCAGCGCCCTAACTTAGATTCATCCTCTACAACAGATGGAGATAATTCAGTAGCTTTAAAATCAGGCACAATCTCATCCTCCTTTCCTGATAATATGCCTAATGACTTCCAGCCGGTATCCTTTCTTAGGTTGGGCCACTTGTGCATGCTTCTTGGGCCAAATAACCAATCAACAGTTTTTAAGTCTTCGATGCTGTTTTCTTCCGTCTCTGAAAACTTATCAAACACCTGGGCAAGTAATCCATGAAACTCACTTAGGTGTCTGAAATCAAAAAATTTACAAAAAGCAAATTTTTTTATTTCCGGCACATAAAACTGGAAGACAGATCCTGTAAAAAAATTTTTCTTTTTCATCATTTAAACTTGAGCGTTTTTTCCCAACTTGGCATATTCCCGTCCAACCAAGCCCTGGCTTCGTTGATATAGATTTCTTTTATGGTCGCATTATTGATATTTGACAGCCCTGTTCCTTGAACTCCCCCATTCAAATCAATTACAAGCTGTTCAACGCCCAGAGCTACAGCGTTGTTTGGCAGGTTTTCCAATCCTTTAATTGTTTCTATTTCTAAATTTGCAAGTTCTGTTAAGGTATACCTAAGTTCAATCCCTCCTTTGGCTTTACCAATATAAGCAACACCATTCTTTACTCCACGGTAAACTGCATAACGCCCTTTGATAAAATTTTTGATATTAAATATCGCCTTTAGGCTTACTGGAGAAAGACCAACAGGAGGAGAGACGGTCATAAAATCCAAAAAATAACTTTGGCGGCTACTCGGTATTATATAACCGCTTGCACTAACATTATAGTTATAACCAGTTACAGTCCCACCATTTGTTTTTTCCCAAGACGTAAATCTTCGAGAACCTGCAAAAAAATCTAAAATTCCTGAACGTGGAGGGGCTACCTGACCATTTGCTACATCTAATGGCTTTTTACTAGATACAAAAACTTCACCTATAGGTTTCCATGCAGTATCGCCTGCCAGGCCTAAAGGATCATTGATTAATATAGGATTATTATTTGCAAAAGTATAAGGGCTGGTATTAAAGTCTAATTGTGAGAGTTCATCTATTTGTGTAAATCGTCCTATCTGCGGATCATAGCTCCTAAAATCTGTTGCATACAATTCCAATCCGCTGCCGTCACTAAATTCTTTATTTTCTAATTCTGTACCATCATTAAACTTTCTTCGGTTCTCTAATTTCCCCGCAGCCTTAGAAGATATCCCCGCCATTGTCAACCCGAATGGATATATCCGAAGTATGTCCTAAAAAACTAACCTGGCCATGCGTAAAAAATATCAGCAATGAAAATAATAGTCCCAGCAAGGTACAAATTCTTAATGCCGTTAACTGGCTCATAAATTTTGGTATTAAAATAATGCCCAGCACATACCCGGAAATGGTGGCGAATAATGTGTACGAAGGAAATACTTTTGCTTCCAATAATTTGATGCCCATTGAACCAGCATAATTAATAATGGTATCTACGGCAATTACCTGCGAGCCTACATGCAGGAAGATGGCGACAGCGCCAAGTATGAGATGGGGAAAACCAAAAATACTTTTCTTGCCCGAATTAATAGTGGCCAACTCCTCAGTTTCCTGCTCGGTATCTATTTCAGGTAGGGGTGAAAATCTTACCAAAAAACCAAGTGCTAATAACACCGTTCCAACGACCGTATAAGGAACAATTACCCGCCTGATCAACGCATCCAGTTGTAAATTTTTCTCATCAATTCCCATCATATTTAATTGCCGAAAAAGTTCTGTATCATTTGGCCGAAAGATAACCGCGGCAAATAGCAATGGGGCCAATATGCCTGCTCCTTTATTGCAAATACCCATGATACTGATGCGTTGTGCGGCACTTTCACTCGGGCCCAAAATAGTAATGTAAGGATTGGCTGCCGTTTGAAGTATCGCCAGTCCCGCCCCGATGGAGAATAGCCCGGCTAAAAATATTTCGTAGGTCCGGTTGAAGGCTGCCAGCACAAAAATAAATGCGCCGAAAGACATGAGCCAAAAACCCAGCATCATTCCTTTTTTAAAGCCTGTTTTTTTTAACAGGTAAGAAGCAGGCACGGAAATAACAAGGTAAGAAATATAGAATGCAAAGGCAACGAGGTAAGATTGAAAGTGAGTAAGTTCACAACCGATTTTAAAATACGGTATCAGTATAGCATTCACCCAGGTTACAAAACCGAATATAAAAAAAAGCATACCGATGAAAGCCATTGAAATAACAATGTCTCTTTTACTGAGCGAGTTTACATTAACAGTGGCAGTCAACTTGTTAAAATTGATTGTTAGAAGATGATGATCTTTTGATCTGTTTTGCGGTTGACAAAGAAAGTTCCTTTATCCACCTCCATCGGGATTTTTACCTGCGGACGGTGTTGGTATTATCCGCCTGGTCTACGGCTGATTGAATGCGGCTACCAGCTTTCTTTTTGTCTAAACAATTATTTGGCAGTAGCCTGCTTCACCCCAATATTTTTCAACACCTGCCGAACGGTTTTAAATATCCTTTCTTCCACATCATCTGCAAAAGGTCCCGGCAAACCGTAATACACCATGCTTTCATCGGCTTCGTATCCACCTTCTTTCAATACTCTTTTAGAGGGAATATAACAAGTTACTTCATTGCAATAACCAGCCACAAATAAATTTTCACCCGCAAATTCTTTCTTTGCTTTTAGCGAATAGTCCACTACTACTTCTCCACTTAAAGCGAGTATCGTCAAATCTTTTCCAAAACGTACCGCCTGCACCGGGTAGTGAAATTTACTTACCTCCCAACCTTTGTTATACGCTTCCAGCATCAGTTTCGCCCGGCGTTGGAAATATTTATTGTCACTCGTTATATCCTTCTGATACATCGCAAGATCGAAGGGCTGAAAGTGTAAGTCAGTAGTTACATAACTGGTGCGTACCGGTGCATTAACTGATTTCATTTTTCCAGCCAGGACTGTTTGCACGGCATCCCCCAGTTCCTTTCCGTACTTTGTCGCCAGGGCTACTGTGCCTCTTGGTTCCGGGTTTTGATCACCGCCGCACCCCATTAAAAACAGGGCTACGGCTCCAGGATTATTTTTTTCTATTTCAATTTGTGCAAAGCCTGCATAGTCGCCATTAAAAAGATGATTGTCATCTACCAGCGTTGTATTGTGGCAGGCATAGCCAAATAATACCGCTACAATTTTTCCATCGCTGGCTGCTACTTTCAATACCGGTACATCATGATCAAGACCGCCGCTGTTGTTGTGGTCTCTTAAATTTCTTCTGTTGGCAGCGAAGCCCGCGGTGCCATGACCGCTGCATAGTTTTGCAGGAACCAATCTGCCCATTGCATCCGCGACAACTTGTATAATGTTAGCCGTTAAAGTATGGCTGTATGCTGATACAGTGGCTTGATCATTTAAATTAAAATCATTTATTACATCCAGGCAGGGCCATACCACCGGACCGGAATGTGTATGCGATGCATTCATGATCAATTGCGACCTGTTGATGCCATATTTTGCCGCCAGTTGCTTATAAACGGCTTCTACCACTTCGTGTGACAGCCCCAGCAAATCGGTAGTTACAAATATTATACGGCTATGGCTATTTTCTTCAATCACCAGTGCCTTAGCCCATATTTCATGGATGCTTCCCGTTGCCGGTGCTTCTCTTCCCGCATAGCCGTTTAGCCACATGGGTGTGGTGGGGGTGATGGAAATTTTGGCTGCGCCGGCTTTTATTTCAGTCGCCCATAATTTATTACTGACAAATAAAAACAAAAAGGCAGTAAGTAATATAGTTGGCCATTTGTTCATCCTTACATATTTTAAATTGTTAGCCGTGAGTTGTTTTTTGTCCTGTTAAAAAAACGTAACAAAAAAATCAACATCGGGACTGGTTACCAGTCTTTGAAATTTCCTTAACCCTATTTTTCGAGGCGGTAAATAACGCTGCTGCACGATCTATTTTAAATTAATTCAGTACGGAATACTATTGATGACCCTGCATATTATTTGCCGCTTTATTTTTTCTGTGCCAAAGATATCTTTACCAAATCGGTTCTTGACTTACCATTTTCATTGATTCTTGCCAGTGTATATACCGTACCGTCTTTTGCTACCGCGATCGAATTTACGTACAATGGGCGATCGCCATTTTTGTAAAATACGGCTCCCCGATCTTTGATTTTGCCTGTTGGAATATCGTACGTCACCAGGTGTAAATCTTCCAGTCCCTTGGCTTCGCCCATGGCCGTACTTGATTTGCCTGCTACTCTTTTACCTTCTTTGTAAATGGGTGCGCCGGTTAAATAATACAAGGTCTTTTTGTCTTTGCTGATTTCAAAACCGAGGTAGCCATAGCTAAACTGATCGAACATACCGCTGCGTTTAGACAAGTCCGAAGTAAGCCTGTCGAGCACTTCAATCCGCTCTGCCTTAGGATCGAATTTAAACAGGTAGCCCGAATTGCCATGTACACCATAAAAACATTTATCGGTTGGACTATACACGGTCTGCCGCCAGTTATAGGCCATGTGGCCCGGCGAACTGGGATCGTACAAACCGAAGTAATCTTTCTTCATATTTTCTTCCAATGGTTCCAGGCTTGTTGCACCTGAACGGCAGCGATAGATTGTTCCTTCTGATGTGGTGAAATAGGCCGAACCATCTTCCGGATCAACGGCTATGGAACGGCAGACTGTACGGAATTTTTTGCCAATACCATTCTCCCCATCGCCTGCCATGGAACCAAAATCCTTCATTTCTTTTTTCGCCATATCGTACCTGAAAAAATAGCCCGTTGGCCAGGTGAGTCCATAGATCACGTCTCTTTTGGTATCCATGCTCATCGCCAGTATACCCTCTTTATGCGGCGCTGTTGCAAGATCATCAAACTTACCGATTTTTAAATCGTATGCCAGCAAATGTCCGCCGGGATATTCTTTATAACCCGCCGGAGGAATGCCCATTTTTTCCATTCCGTCTACCATGCTGTAGTAGCCAATATGTGTTGCGAAATATAACTTGCCATTTGACTCAACAAACTTTACATGACTCTTACCCTGTACAATTGTTTTAAGTCCTTTTTCGCCACAGGCTTCGGAGAGGTCTCCACATAACGTAGTTTTATTGGTGGCTGGATCATACATGTACATCTTACCTCCAATGTCAATTGATTGGGAACTTAACACGTAATATATTTTATTATCGCTGGCTGCATACATGCCATTGTAAGTATCATGCGCCAATTCAAAACCAGAGTTGTAGGTGGTGGCCACTAATGTTGCTGGTTTGGATTGTTGCGCTTGCGTTATGGAAAAAACAGACATACAAAAAAGTAAACTATATAATTTCATATTGATGATTTGTTGATTGTTACTTTATTAAATGAAAATCGGTTTTAAAAAAATGTTCAAAAATGGTATTACGCACAAGAGAGTGGCACAATCCGCCGCAGCGGACTGCCATAAAAAACAACTGTTTGTTACTAAACTATCATTTCGGCTAAAGCCGAATTTGCTTTTTTTATTCTTCATCCTCGCCCTGAAGGGCGAGGCAATTCAGGCGAGGCAATTCAGGCGAGGCAATTCAGGCGAGGCAATTCATTATACACCATTCACAATTGACAATTAACCATTCGCGGCAAGCTATTTACCCGCCTTCTTTATCGCCTCCGCGTTGCTGTATACTTTTTCTATGCCGCTGACTATATCATCCATATCTTCTTTAGATCCTAACAGCATTGATTGAAATAACCATACCGACTCTTCATTACAAAGCTTGTCATTTTCAGGACATTCGTTGCGTTGATTATAGGCTTTTATATCCAGTGCTTTTGCGGAATACATCCTTTTATAATTCTTGGATTCAAAGGCATTTTGCAGATAAGGCATTTTATTGAGCGGCGTATAGCCTGAAGAAACCGGCACGCCTTCTGCCGTTAGCGCCTTAATAAAGGCTTCTCTCGGCAGCCCTTTAAATGCCTCCTGATGGTACCGAAATGGAAATAAATGAAAGGCGGCCTTTGTAACATTCGGCGTTAGTTTGTATGGCGTAATACCTGGCAGATCTTTTATTTTATTGCGCAGGTAAGCGGCATTTTCATTGCGCAAATTAGTTTGCTCTTCTAAACGCTTTAATTGCGAAAGGCCAATGGCAGCCTGGTATTCGGTGAGTCTTAATTTATTTCCAGCTATTAAGGTTCCCGCATCAACAGAGCCCACAACTGACCCATACGGATTGCCATAATTATGATACGAGTAACATTTGTCCATGAATTGTTCATTGTTACTGGTGATGGCACCACCTTCGCCGATGGCCAGGTTTTTTGAGTTTTGAAAACTAAAGCATCCGGCATCACCAAAGGAGCCAACACGTTTATGATTTACTTCGGCCATGTGCGCCTGGCAGGCATCTTCTACCACCAGTAAATTGTGTTTTTTTGCAATGGCCATTATCTTTTCAATATCTACCGGCAGGCCTAAAATATGCACCGGCACAATGGCTCTTGTACGGGGCGTTATTTTTGCTTCAATTTTGGTGACATCAATTTGAAAAGTTTCCCGGTCGGTATCCACAAATATGGGCATAGCTCCTGTTGCCAATACTGGTGCAACAGTGCCAATAAAAGTGTAGGAAGGCACAAGCACTTCATCACCGCCACCAATACCCAATTGCAGCAATGCAGTCGTGAGCGCATTGGTTCCGTTTACCACTGCGAGGCATCTTTTGGTGCCGACCACGCCCGCCCATTTATCTTCAAACTCTTTTACCAGTCCGGCTCTTGACCAGATGCCACTCCTGATATCATCTACTACAATTTTTTCATCCGCTTCTATGTTCCATATCGGCCACTCAGGCCAACCCTTTGTTCGCACGGGTAATCCACCCAAAGCAGCAGCCACACCTGCGTTGCCGGTAAGGAAACCTGGCACCCTGGTTAAATCCGGCGGCAAGGCTTTCGCCATTTGTATCAGGTGAGGTGATAACAGAAAACCAGCCGTGATTACACCTGTTGTTTTGATAAACGCTCTGCGGTTTGATTCGCTGGCTGCTTCGCCTTTTTTATGTTCCATACAACTTTTTTTCTGATTATTTATGATATGTCAATGAACAATCTTCTTTTTTGCCAAGGCCTTTTTCATTACGTCATCCAGCGTAACGGCTGCGCCTCCTCTTCTTTTACTTTCGTCCGCTGCTTCCATGAAAGCATATATTTCCAATGTTTCTTCTGGGCTTACCGGGGCAATACCAGTTTGGAAGAATTTAATGATCTCTTTTAGCAAAGGTTCATACCCGGCATAAGGCCCAAGGTGTACAAATGCTCTATCACCAAAGGCTGTACCGCCATATTCGTTCGGACCTTTTCTGTTGCCTCTAAAAGTCCCTATGCGATTGTCTTTCCAAAGGCCGGTTACTACATCGGTATCTTCTGTATGTACCCGGCTTACCTGTTTGCATCCGGTTCCCATCACTGTTATCAATATTTCTATCCCATGAATGCCATACCAAAAAAAATCAGGATGGGTGCTTTCCAGTGGGCACGGACTAAACGTATCCGCTCCTAAAATTTTACCTGCGCTGGTACCGTTTGCTGTTTCCTGCACATTGGTAGCATACCGCAACGAGGATGCTGAAAATACCGGCACCTTATACTTTTTTGCCGCATCATATACTGCCATCGCATCAATAAGAGTACCTGCCACGGGCTTATCAATCCACAAGGTTTTACCAGCTTTCATCACCTGTAGTGCCTGCTCCAAATGGGGGCGGCCATCGTTGGTTTCGAGCATTACCACATCTACTTTATCCAGCAGTTCTGCAACAGAATTTACAATCACTACGCCAAGTTTTTTTACCTGTTCGGTGTAGTCTGGAATGCGCTCGTAACTGCTTTTGATTGTTTTACTTCCATACGGATAGGCTACGACAACTTTGTATCCATCGTACACTGCATCTGGATTCGGGCTATTAAGGGCTTCTACAAATGCGGTGCTGTGAGAAGTATCGAGGCCGATGATGCCAACTCTTTTTCCTGCTGCTTTATTTTTACTATTCATTGCGGGCAAAGCATTCATGAAGCCTAAGCCAATGCCTGTGATGGCGGATGTGCGGATAAATTTGCGGCGATTAATATCCATAATTATTTCTTCTGAATTAGTCAGCTTTTTACAAATTGTTAGTTTATGCTTATAAACTATCTCGTTTTTAATACCCTGATGACAAACTTTTCTGCATTCGATACTTTCCTTTTAAAAAATTCCGTTCAACTAAAATTAAAAAAGAAAGCAGGATAAGAATTATGTTTCTTTGTCTTATCTATATACTTTTTCAACAAGTCACCTGGCTACCAGTGCTGCTTCATTTTTGAGCCGTGTCTTTCTACATTTATCACTCATAACTTGACCTGCGTCGTCCCTCCCGTTGTCATGGATATATCTACCGGCTTGTTTATTTTATAAGAACCACCCGTAAAATCAGGCACTTTGATGGAATTGGAATTATTGGCTACCGACCATACACTCAATGGTGATACGGAACTCCATAATGCGGCGTCGTATACATTTTGTTCTAACGGTAAGCCATTGCGCAGGCAGTCGATGGTGCGCCAGTCCATTATAAAATCCATGCCGCCGTGGCCACCTACCTGTTTGGCCAATTCACCAATTTTTTTAATGATGGGTGGCTGGTATTTTTCTTCCAGCGCTTTGTATTCTTCCGGGCTTAACCATTCGTCACCAGTTGCATAACGGGCAGGTTCCGGATATTTTTGGCCGATGCCTTTGGTGCCACCTATGACCTGCTTGCGGGAGTACGGCCTGGGCGAGCCAACATCAAACTGCAACATAATCGTCTTGCCCTTCTTTGTGCGAATGGTAGACGTATTCATGGTGCCATTGTAATTTTTGCCAACAAAAGGTTTATAAAAATCATCCTTCTTTGCATATTCTTTTGCCAGATCACCTAAAATAAAATCGCTGGTGGAAACTGATACCAGGAAATCCATCTGGTCGCCGCGATTGATATTTAACACCTGGCAAAGCGGGCCGAGGCCATGCGTTGGATACAGGTTGCCTTTTCTTTTATAAGCTTCAATCAGTTCCCACATCTGGTAAAAATGTTCTTTGCTAAACATCAGTTCCTGCAGGTCGTGCAAATATCCTCCTTCACAATGCACAATCTCTCCAAAGAAACCTTGTTGCGCCATATTCAACGTAAGCAATTCAGAAAAATCATAGCAGCAATTTTCTACCATCATACAATGCTTTCGGGTACGCTCGGATGTTTCTACCAATTGCCAGCATTCTTCCAGGGTCTTTGCTGCAGGCACTTCCACACAAACATGCTTGCCATGATTCATGGAGAACACGGCGATGGGCGTATGGTATTCCCATGGCGTAAGAATATAAATCAAATCAAGATCATTTCTTTCGCAGAGTTTTTTCCAGGAATCAGCTTTGCCATCGTATAGCACAGGGTTATGCCCGGCAGCTTCAACAAATTTTTTTCCGAGGGCGGTTCTTTCGGAACGAAGATCACACAGGGCTTTTATCTCTACGCCTTCAATTTTAATCAGTCGCTCCAGTGCTCCATAGCCGCGATTGCCTATACCGACCACGCCAATCCTTACAACGTCCAGCTTTGGCGCAGCATAGCCACACATATTGAATTTTTGCACCTGGGTTCTGTCGGCTTGTTCTTTAATACGATCTAAGTCTTCGGTGGTGCTGGCATAAGCCTGCATCATACCAGAAACCATTAACCCAACGCCAGATAAGCTTGCTTTTTTTATAAAATCTCTTCTCTTATTCATACAATTTATTTCAGTAATTATTTTTCAAAAACACAGTCTGCCAAAAACGCCGGTTCATACCCATTGTCAACCGCCCATTGTACAGCCGTAATTATTTTTTCCCGATAATCCGGTTGATAATTAAAATACAATGTCGTTTAATTAAGAATCGGCTACAGTGGCTTATAATTCATTGATTTTGGTTTTTGTTGTTTATGGTTTCT
>JANYFI010000821.1 GCA_025362765.1 Ferruginibacter sp.
TAAAAATTGTTAATCTTATTCAAGGCTTGTAATTCGGCATACCGCTTTTGCGCTAAGGCGATAAAGTTTGCTTCGGTCATGGGAAGGAGTTTGGTTTAGCTAATTTAAACCTTTTTTATTGCGACAATTTTAAATGCACCCTTAGTCACGATCCAATGTAAAGTGCTAATTTTAGTTGGAATACCCGTAATGACAGCATTTCGCTTAGCCCCGCTGTTAACAATGTGAATGGCATAAACGCCTTTTTCATTATCGCCCAAAGCAGCACAGGAAATATTATCGCCGCTGCATTTCAACTGCATAGCCTTTAAATCAGCAGGCGTGGCGGCAAGTTGTTTTAAATTCCAGAAACGCTGCAAAGGATGCAATGTAGTTGTATCGCCAAAAATTCCACCACCTGCCAGCGGCGAATAATCTGCTGTTAACTGCCATTGTAAAATTGACGCAGGCTGACAAATGGAAAGTAACCTTACATACAGATTGATCTCTTCAAGAGAATAAATTTGTTCATTAAAAATCGCAGGATACGCCCATGCGGCAGCGTCAATACTTCCTTCACCAACCAACAAGGGAAGCTTCAGTTTATCAGCCGCATCCGCCCATTTTTGCAGCGTTTCCGCATCCCAGCCACGCCAGCTATGAAATGAAATGGCTCCTATGTATGGATACGTTGCAGGATCGTTTAAGGCAGGATAAATGAATTGGTAAGTAGTGGCATCTGAATTATCACCCAGCACTAATTTTGTTTTTAATCCCCTTGAAACAAAATAAGCTCCCAATCCTTTAATCAATGCAGCATGCTCTTCGCCTGTCTGCCGAACGTTAATGCCCAGGTCAGATTCATTGAAAGAAAACACAGCTACTTCCACCCCGTACTGCTCTTTGAGGTACTGAATATAATCTGCAATGGAAGCATAAATGGCCCTTGTTTTTGTAGTATCCAGCGGGTTGCCCCAAATACCATCCGGACCCGGCCTCGGTTTAAGTTTGCCCACTACCGCCCATGCGGGAGGAAACCATGCCGTTACAATTACAGGCATTCCCATCTTGTATAACCGCTGTGCCATTTCCATTGCCCTTCGCACATGCACATCAAGCTTTCCGCTCGTTGCTTTTTCAATTCCACTGGTATCTTCAATTGGTTGCCATAACTGCCAGGGCATTTCTACCCTGCCCCAGGCAACCCGTAAATTTTTTAAACAGTAATCAATCACCTGCTGATCAGTCGCTTGATTTTGCAAACGAAAATTTCCACCCAACCCATTAAACACCCTTCCGGTAGCAGTGGTATTTAATGCAAACACAACAGGCTTCTTATCAATCAACCCCGAGGCCTTTATTGTAAAATTTTTATTGATGGTTTGTGCATGTTGAATATCCCCTTTCTGAATGGGAATGAATATACGCACACCCTTCATCCCATTTTCCATTTCGTTTTTAATAAGAACGGCGGCAGGCGATTTTAAAATGATTTGAAGTTGACGGTTTGCAGCAATAAACCGAACGGAAGAGGCTGCTGGTTCAAGATATTTATCCAAAGCGCTAGCTGTAGCAGATAATTTTAAAGCTGGTAAATTATTAAGTTGCACGCTTCCGTTGTTATAATATTTACCCGGCAATGCCATACTTAAATAAACCCCCTCCATTGCCGCGGAAGCTTTTGCATTTAGCTGAATATCTATATTGATTTCACCTTTAGCAACATCTCTAACGCTCTCATTAAAATAAAGACTGTCCATGCGGGTGGTAACAATCTGCTGGTTGCCGTTGCGGCTGTATTTGGGGTGCTGTCTTTCTTTACCGGTGGATTGTATACCACTCCAATTTTTATACACCTCATCTAACCGGGTATCAAATTCCATTAACTGTCCATCAATCCTGATACCTTGTAAATTACCCCAGGGTTGCAGGGCTGCCTGGCTAAATATTACTTTAGTAGTAAGCAGGCAACTTAACAGCAACAGGCTGATTTTTAAACTACTTTTTTTCATGGCAACTTGTATAAAAATTACGAACTAAATTCGAAAGCCCGTTAAAAAAGCCATCGGACTTTTAACCCAATTAAAAGTAACGTTGACAATACACAATATATTCAGAAACCTTTTTTCGCTTTGCCAGGAGATATTTTCTTGTGTTGAAAATCGTACACCAAATAAAACAATGCCGGTAAAATAAAGAGGCTGCCAATAAGCAATGCCATAGCCAGGGTATAGATGGTTTTTCCCGGTGCGCTGCCACCGGTTAATGATAAATATTTACCGGCTTTCAGCAATACAATATTAGGGAAATGCTTGTAGGTAATTGCCAGCAAAATCATCGTAACCTGAAAACCGGCCAATACCCTGATAATTATTTTTTTTCCTTTGTATAACAGGTACCACAATAATACCAGGGATACCATGGCTGCTGCGATTGCTATAGTGCCCACCGCATTGC
>JANYFI010000824.1 GCA_025362765.1 Ferruginibacter sp.
AAATCTTACTTGTGTTTGATACATATTGATTGCTGGTTGGATCTTTTACGAGTCCTTTTACGATAACGGAATCTCTTGAACCATTGCTGACAGTTAGCGCCGCCGTACCGTTTCGTTCCATATTATCTAATGTTTGAGAGAATATTTTACCACCAAATCTCGCATCTACCAATACTGAAAGCCCAAATCCTTTATAAGAAAATGAATTGGAAAAGCCTAATAACGCAGTTGCCTGCTGGTTTCCAAGCCTGGCAATATCGGTAGTTGCCTGGGGAAGGCCATTGGTTGAAAGAATGAGCTGGCCATAATTTGGATCTTTATTATCGGTAATCCTCATTAGTTTGGTACCGTATATTTCACCGTACGGTTGCCCTGCCACTGCCAACACCTGGATTTTATCAAAACCACCTAATGGGTATTTATCTACACCAGGGTAAATAGCAGGTACGGTATTTTTATTGTGAGAAAAGTTTACGCCAAGTGTCCAGTTTAACCCTTTGGGATTTTCTAAAATCCGTGCATCTGCAGTTACTTCTATACCGGTGTTTTGAACATTGGCTGCGTTAATTATTCTGTAGCTATATCCGCTCAGCGGATCCATGGGAAGGTTGATTAATTGCCGGATTGCATTGGATTTATAAACCGACAGGTCGAAACCAACCCTGTTTTTAAAGAACCTCATTTCAAGGCCTGCTTCATAGGATTTAATAAGCTGGCTTTTTACACTATCATTGTACAGTGTACCATTTCTGCCGGCAGTAGTATTTCCGTTTGGATCCGTACCGATACTATAAGTATTATAAAGTTGATAAGGATCAAGGTCGCTTCCTGCTGCTGCATAAGATGCTCTCAGCTTTCCATAACTCAACCACGAAGGAAGGTTGCCTCCTTTTTTAGTGACCATATCGGTAAATACATAAGAAAGATTTACAGAAGGATAAAAGAAGGATTTGTTTTGCGGGCTAAGTGCTGAGGTCCAGTCGTTGCGGTAAGTGGTATTCAAAAATAAATAACCATCATAATTTAGTTCCAGGGCGCTATAAACAGAATTAATTTTCTTTTGACCGAAAGTCTGGTTAACCCCTGCATATCCAACAGAATTGTTTATACTAAATAAATTCGGAACCTTTAATGTAGATGCGCTTATGCTTATTGCGCTATTTTGCCACGACATCAGGTTTCCGCCTACCATAACAGAACCGCCAAACTTACCAAACAAATTATCTTTCTTGGCTGTTATTAAACCGCTATAATTTGTTTGCTGATAAGTTTGTTTGCCCAGCCCATAACTACCGGTTTGGCTACCAGGGCTTCCTGCATACAGCTTATTTTCTGTGCTGGTATTGTACATATCTGCACCAGCATTTACCTCGGCAGACAGCCAGTTTGTAAACTTGTGTTTAAGTGAGGCATATAACAGATAACGGTTACGTGTATCTGAATTTAGATTGTATTGAGCTCCCCAGTAAGGATTCATTCCATTTCCCTTTTGCCACCAGTACATATTTCCATTCGCATCCAAAGGGTTTTTAAAATTGAGGATATTAAGTGTTCTGGGTAAAGAATAAATGGTTGCAAAAATGCTTCCGTTTTGCCCTTCCAGCGATCTGTTGTTGGCTACCGCGTTAATAAACTGCACTTTAGTATCAAGAGTCCAATTATCATTGTTGCCAAATTTTGTTACCGCCCTTGCTGTAATATTATTACGGGTAAGTTTGGCGCCGGGGATCATACTTTTATTATCAAAACGATTATAAGACGCATAAACAGAAGTTGAATTTATCTGTTGCTGAAATGAAATATTTTGGTTAGAAATAACTCCTTTGTTGAAATAATTAGCAACATTATTATAGGGTTGCAGTTTAACTTGCTTGCCTGACCAATCAGTAACAACCTGTCCATTTATTTTTGGCCCCCAACTGGAGGTAGCAATAGAATCATAAGATCCGTTATTTCCCTGCGCATATTGATTTTGCATTTGAGGATTAGATAAAATACTTTCAAATCCTACAGACGATGAAACAGAAACTCCCAGGCCGGGTTGTTTTTTACCTGTTTTGGTAGTGATCAGAATAACGCCATTACCGCCAAGGGATCCGTAAAGTGCGGCTGCTGCCGGCCCTTTCAAT
>JANYFI010000843.1 GCA_025362765.1 Ferruginibacter sp.
CCAATGCGAAACAACCAACCATTTTTTATCCATAAAAAATGAACGTGACCAGCCTCCGTGTTAATACCAACACGGTCATTCCTATATCCAAACTGCACTCCCTTTTTGGGCATGGCATACACATCTGAGGTAGCCACGGCAAATTCCGGAAAATGCATGCTATCGGGTCCCGTCCAGCCATAATGAACAATAAACGAGCTAACATAAAAAGAATCGTGCTGCACTTTTGTAATATAGGCTGTATACCATTGGCGGTTTTTCAACTGAAAATTAATGTAAGAAGATTTTTTAAAATAGCTAACTGTATGGTTGCCCTTTTTAAAAAGAAGTAAATCCTGTTGCGCCGTAACAGTGGCGGCCATACAAAACAGCAAAGCGGTAATCGTTAGCTTAATCATGCCAATGAATATACTTCTTCGTCGTCAGCGACTGCCATAAGAATACGTTAAATCTGATACTTGCAATTATTTTCAATGGCTAAAGCAATGCGCTTACAATTGTTTCCCATTCAGCTTCCAGGCCTATGCCAGGCTTACTTTTCCCCGCCCTGCTGTACCAGTAACCGGCGTTCCCATTATCCCCTTCTTTACGGTGAAGGTACGCATGTATCCAGGCTGCATCCTCATCGTCAATATCTTGTATAATAGTATGGGCCTTTTCCCAATTACCCTTTGCATCATACCACAATGCCTGCAGGTAAATTGATATGTTTTGAGGCGGCGCACTATTGAGCACGCTTTGCCGGAATAAAGTAGTCGTCATGCTGTATTCACAAATGGTTGACACAAAAATAAACCATTTAATCCTTGCTTTGCAGCAGAACCATTACACAGAGGTAATTAAATACTCTCATTTATAATTACTTTTAAGTTGTAAAAAGATAAGCCCATGCAGTTGTACTACGAAGATGTTATAAAAATACTGGTGTCAATGTTTATTGGCTTACTCGTTGGTGTGGAAAGAGAATACCACAGCAAACCGGCTGGTCTGCGCACACTGATGCTGGTATCAGTTGGTTCCTGTATTTTTACCATGCTGTCTGTTAAGATTGGTATAAGCAACCCCGACAGGCTTGCCGCCAATATTATTACAGGTATCGGATTTTTAGGCGCCGGCGCCATTTTTAAAGATGACAACCGCATTAACGGTTTAACCACCGCTACCACCATTTGGGTATGCGCCGCATTGGGCATGAGCGTTGGAGCCGGGTATATTTTTTTAGCTTTTACCGGAGCCTTGGCAGTATTGTGTGTATTATCTTTGCTGATATTTGTGGAACACTATATTGATAAGCGAAGCGGGACAAGAGACTACCGGATTGTTTGCACATACTCTACCAATGTCCTGTTGCAGTACGAGAAAATTTTTAAAGATGTGCACTTGTCTTTCATCAGGGGAACCCAAACAGTAGCGGCACAAACTATTACCGGCCGCTGGAAATTAACCGGCAGTAAAGTAAACCATGAACAGCTGATTGCTATTTTACTAAATGATCCTGCAATAAAAGAACTCGATTTTTGATTTGTAAAATATTATTTTATTATGAACAAAATATGGTTAGCCAATCCGGAAGAACACGATTTTCCTGCGGCCGCAGATTATCTTGAATTATTGGTGCCCGAAGCGGAGGCAAAAGAAATTGTGAAGCAATTAAAAAAAGCAAAAACACAATCCAAAAAAGCAAAAGATATTTTAAGAGCAAGCGAACTTCCCTTGTTGCCCAAAGAAAATATGCATGTTGCCGCAAACTTAAAAAAATTTAAGAACGGGAAAAAATTATCGCCTTTATTGCTGGTAAGAAAATTTAATACACTAATCATAGCTGATGGCTATCATCGGATTTGCGCCAGTTACTATCTTAGTGAAGACCTGGAAGTGCCCTGCAGGATTGTATAATAATTTTTCATTCAAAAATGAAAATTAATAAGGTGCATTGCTCTTATTGAGCAGGCTTTCTCGCACAAATACATGTTGATGCTGTTTTAAATTAAAAAATTGCGAAGGTGTTTCCATTTACTGCAAAAGTTCCAATTGATTCCGGGCACAGAAATGACCCGGAATTTTAGTATAAATTATTTTCATAGCTCATTTTAAAAGCCAACTATCTTAAAAGGCTAATTCTTTCAAAAGGTTCTATCCGTGTAAACACTCAACATTTTCGCAATAGCGATAAAACGGGCCGGCTGTTAACCCATTGTTATTGCAGTAATCATCCTGTGTTATTTCATTGAAAAAGTGTTATTTCAAAAAAATAATTTTATGAAAAAACTGATAAGGTTATTATCCATCTCTTTCCTTTTATCAAATGGCTTCAATAGTTTCGGGCAAACAATAACTGCCCCAGACGCCAATACTTCCACATCAAAACCTAAAAAGGAAAGAAAATCGAAGAAAAATACTGATGCCACCATCGGTGTAGCTACCGCTGCAACAGACGAAACGCCCAAACCAAAAAGAGTAAGAAAACCCAAAGCAGATCAAACTTCTACAGCAACAACACCCGCCGTTACCCCTGTAACGCCTGCCGTAACCGAAACGCCAACCGTAAAAAGGGTAAGGAAACCAAGGGGTACTGTGTCCCCTTCTCCAACAGTTACACCACCGGCGAGCCAACCAGTAACAATTACGCAACCGGCGGTTAAAACACGCCCTGCTGTAGCCCCTGTTGCGCCAGCATCCATCAATCAAACAGTCACTAAATCTGCGGCACAACCAAAGCAGCCCGTACAAAGCGGTACTTCAGTTGATGTTGTTGCAGGAACGGATGCTAAAGGCAGAACCATTTATCAGGGTAAACGAGGTGGTAAATATTACATCAATAAAAATGGCAACAAGGAATATATAAAACAATAGTTCTGATAACTTACGAAATAAATCGAATGAGAATGAAATAATTTAAATCAGATGAAAAGGCCGCTCTTGTATTTCCATTGTGTGCAGATGCCATAACTTCTGTCAGTACGGCCTTGGTGGCATCACCCAAAAAGTAGTACTACCATTTTGGTATTTTTTGCTTTATATTGTATCCAGGTATGAGGTTCAATTTTTTTTATAAAACCCTGGATGCCGCAGCTATTTTTAACCAGTTGCAAGCAACGTATGGCATTGCCGCAGTTGACGGCCACCTTGCCGTACCCGCGACTTTGGGAGGTGGATTTACCCAACACCTGCGGTTGCTTTCTGATATTGAAGTGCTGATATCGGAATATAATTATGTGCAGGATATTCATTTTAAACATGAAGCCGAACTATCCAACAACCTGGTACTTTGGATAGATATGGCGGTTACCACCGGCCAGCATTTTAGCATCAACGGGCAGCAGAGGGACATCCGTTTGCCCGAACAAAATAACGCTTACCTGCTCAACACCGCTTTCAGCTTTTCTCAGCTTCGCAACAACGGTACCAGGGGAAAATCAATGATGATTTTTTTACCGCTTGCATTGATGGAACAATTATTTGACCCGGTTTATTTGCATGAGGTATTAAATAATTATTATGCCGTATTGTGCAGGGGCATTGCATTTGCCCAATTATCGGCTACGCAGGAAAAAAAAGTAAACTCAGTTTTTTACCAGTGGCAACGAAATAAAAATATGGTAAGTGTTACTAAAAATATTCATCAACTGCTGGAATGGTTCTTTATAACCTTTTTTAAAAAATTCTCGGCTATGGATGAATCAGTCAGCAGTGAAGAAACAAGCGATCTGATGGCCATTGAAAAAGCCTTAAAGCTGCACCTGGAATATCCAACGCCCGACA
>JANYFI010000008.1 GCA_025362765.1 Ferruginibacter sp.
CAGTGCAATGCCATGTAAAGCACCCCATAAAATAAAGTTCCAGTTGGCACCATGCCAAAAGCCGCCCAGCAACATTATGGTTAGTAAATTAAAATTTGTGGCAACGCCCTTTTTATTTTTTTCAATGATAGAAGGCAGCAAGAATAATAGCAACAACCCCAAGGTTATAGCAGCTGAAAAGAAGTAGCTTAACTGCAAAAATTTAACCTCTCCAAAAAAACTTCCGGCAAAAAATAGTGTTGCAAAAAGATAAGTAACAATGGTGCCCTTTCTATTACCACCTACGGGAAAGTATAAATAATCCCTTAACCAGCTAGATAAGGAGATGTGCCAGCGGCGCCAGAACTCGGTAATATTTTTACTTTGGTAAGGCGATAAGAAGTTAGGCGGGATGGTAAAGCCAAGCCAGCGTGCTATGCCTAAGGCTATATCGCTATAGCCGCTAAAATCGCAGTAAATAACTATGGCATAACCATATACTGCAAACAGGTTTTCCAGCCCGGTATAACGGGATGGGTCATCAAAAATATAGTTTACAAAGTTTACGGTTAGGTAATCTGATATGATCAGCTTTTTTATAAGCCCCGATATGATGAGGTAAAAACCTTTAGTAAAATCTTTGTCGGATATAGTAAAGGGTAGGTTTATCTGCGGTATAAAATCGTGCGCCCTAACTATTGGGCCCATCACTAGTTTTGGAAAAAAAGATAAGAACAACAGGTAATCACTAAACTTGCTGGCAGGCTTAAATTCATCCCGGTACACATCAATTGTATAGCTAAGGTTTTCAAAAGTAAAAAACGAAATACCTATGGGCAGCAATATATTAAGTGTACTAAAATGAGTGGTAAATAAACTGTTAGAAATGGAGATAAAAAAGTTTGTATACTTAAAGTAGAACAGTATGCCTACATTAAAAAAGATGCTCAATAGCAGTAGTAACATCTTTGTCCTTTTATTTTGCTGCCTGTAAATAGCGTTGGATACAAAATAATTAAACATCGCCGAAATTATTACCAGCCCTACAAAATAACCGCTCGCTTTATAAAAAAAATATAAAGAAAACAAACAAAAAATATACCGGCGTACAATAAAATTATTTCGGAAAGAATAATACAAGCAAATAAAAAGCGTAAAAAAACATACAAAAAAACCATTGTTAAAAAGCAACGGATTCTTTGGGTCATATATAAATTGTTGTACAAATAAATGGAGGTCGAACGTAGGCATCGGTTAGTAGTTAGGGGCTATTTTTACGGATTGGTTTGTAAACTTTCTATAGTCGTTCATTAAAGCTTCAAAAAAATACTTGCCTAAAATAGCAGCGCCTTTGCTGTTGGGATGCACGTAATCTTTATTGGCCAGTGCTGGTGTTTGGTTAGCCCAATCCACAATAGAATTACGCCCACCCATGCTTTGGTACTGGTTATAAAACGTTGCACCAATTTCATAAGCTATCGATGCTTGTATCCTAACTAAAGAATCTATGCCTTTTGCAGAAGCATAACCAGTATCGTATTTAAACGCCCTGTCAGCAGTGCTTACCATTAAAAAATCTGCAGAATGAAAACAAGTGCGTATTTTTTTAGCCACAGGTTTTAGTATGTGCGCATACCAATTAAAATTCATGTCGTTAGGGCGAAACAATACATTTACGCCATACTGAAAAACAATCAGGTCATAGGGGTTTTCTTCTGCTATGGTACTTAAAAAAGAAGAATCTATCTTACTGAATTCAACGCCGCTGATGCCACGGAAAGAAAAATTATCAACCATAATGCCCGATTCAGATTCAAAGCTTAAGCCGTATACCGGCAGCTTATCATCAGCTACAAAAAGCTTCATGCTTCTTTCTAAATCTGTGCTGGTAACTATACGGTTAAAAATTTTATTTGGGTTTATAACTACATCGGCATCATTAATTTTTATAGTGATTGGTTTATCGTAAAAGCCACATAGCAAGCTTTTCTCAATTAAAACGGCACTGTCTATAATGGTTTCATCTTTCATTTGTACCCAATCGCCGTGGCCCCTAAATAAGTAGCCAGATAAAAATAGTTGGTTCTTTATGCCATCCGTCTTAAAGCTTTCCCTATCCCATCCATTAGAATAACTGCTATTTACCGTTTGGCGAAATTGAGATGCCAGCGAAGTGATGGGCACAAACCCTACGCCATCGCCGCCAAATTCTTTCTGTAATAATTCGCGTAAAGTTTTTGTCAGCAGGTCGCCTTCAATCATGCTATCCCCAAAATAGGCAACGCGTATTTTTCTTTTTTTACCCGTTTTAAGGTCACGTAATTTTTGTAAAAAACCTTCCAGGGCGGGCTTGGTAG
>JANYFI010000009.1 GCA_025362765.1 Ferruginibacter sp.
CTAAAAACAATTATTACCAGGGTAATTGAAAAGATTATTTTTTTCATTATTTTATTTTATAAGACTGATGAGTAAATTTTGTTGTGATATGGATGTTTGTAACTGTTTTAGCGGTTGAGCCGCCGGGCCCTTTATTACGCTCCCCTCTTTAT
This sequence comes from Ferruginibacter sp., assembly GCA_025362765.1. Taxonomy (GTDB): domain Bacteria; phylum Bacteroidota; class Bacteroidia; order Chitinophagales; family Chitinophagaceae; genus Ferruginibacter. The sequence continues at coordinate 153 of JANYFI010000009.1, forward strand.
TAAACCGGCTGCCATGCAGGTTGCAAGAAAAACCAGTGGCCGATGGCTGTAACTGGTTGGCAAAATGAGTACACTTAAGTAACAATGCCTTGTAAGTTCCATCAGGCTGTTTTTCTACCGCTACTTCGTACGCATATTTTTTAGGGCTTATAATGTGTACAGGCAATTTATCAAAGAGACTCAACGGAATTTGTACACTGTTATCAATTACTTCAGGGCTTAACGCATTATTGCCAGCCATGGCATTACCCACTGAAGGACTACAGCCTGCAATATTGATAGCAGTAGCCCCCATAGCACCCAGCATACAAATACGGCAACTGTCTTTTAAAAAATCACGTCTTTGCATACAATATTTTTTTAGAATGAGTAACCTATGCCGAGATTAATGAAACTATTATTTTGTTCGTATGGAAGCCTTACCGGGCTTGGATTGATAACCAGGGTTGGATTTTCTGCACCGGTATGCAGTAAACGCACATCCATTTTAATTACCACATTTTGAATGGGCAAATAAGAAAGACCTATGATAATGTGTTGTTGTTTTTCCGTGCCGTCATAAATAGCGTTGGATGGTATGGAAGCATTCAGGTCCAGCGTTTCAAAACGGGTAAAGGCAACCAATTGCTGATTGGCTTTTTTGGTATTACCTTCAAAAAGATTGTAGGCTATTTCGGCATAAGCACCGTACATGCTATTGCTGATATTATTAGCGAATGCCTTATTGATAGAAGACGCATTGGGAAAAGAAATGTAAGCACCCAATGCCTTTGCGCTCCACCCACCTTTTGCCCAGCGAACATTTGCTTCGCCTAAATAAACAGGCATGCCAAACAAGCCGCTGCTTAACTGCAAACTATCGCTACGGCGTTTGTTTAAACCATTTGAGCCGCCGGCATAACCAGACAACTGAAAGGTAAAATCCGTATAATAATATTGTACAGCCGCGGTTAAGGCTAAATTATTAGCGGTAGCATTTCGACCCTCAAACCTGCCGTCTCTGATACCGGTGCCATGCACAAAACCCGATGAGTTGAGACCATTAAAAACAGCTACGGAATAATTGAGTGGCAACTTTTTAGACCGTCCGTAAAAGCCGATCCCCAATTCCCGCCAGGTAGATGGAATTACCAGTTGCTCTACAATCGGCCTTTCTACGCCGTTAAAATTAACCGGTAAATGATTTTCGTTTAACAAACCAATGCGTGGTAAAAATAATCCTGCTGTAATGTATTGCGTTGAGTTAAGATTAAACTTTAAATAGGCCTGCTCCATTGCCACTTCACCACCACCACCATCTACTTTGGCATTTTCTACTTCCAGTTCGCTAAAAAAAGAAATTTTTGAATTAAACTGGTGCCCAACAAATAATACAGCTCTTTCTAAATTCAGGCTTGCTGTTTGTTGTTTTGAATCACGTTGATAAAATGCACTGCCATAGCCAGAAAGAACAGTTCTGGATTTATCAAAACCTGCGTTAAGAGAGTCTTCATTGGTTAACATTAACTGCTGCGCCGGGGTTCTTACCTGTGCTTGTGACTGGCAAAAAAAAGATAGCACCATTATAAAAATTCCAACTATTTTTTTCATTGTGCAAATGTGGAGCATTCCCCTATTTTTGATTTACAAAATCGGGAACTAAAATGCCGGATCGGGAAAAACTGTCCGACATAGGAAATTATTTGCAATTGTTGCTGCCTAACTTGCGTGGATTTAGATATTTATTGGTTGAAAAGACCAATTAACAATAAGGCCTTGTATTCGCTGTCCGCTTCTTCTAACATATGCCTCAATTCTTTTGCATCCTTTCGGGTAAGAATCAAACGTATTCCCTGGCAAGGAGTTGGAATAATAATACACTTTACATTTTCATTAGGACAGCAATCCTCTTCGCGGTATTTATTTCGCACCACGCTGCAAAGCAATTGAAAATCTTGTTCAGTAAGCGTTAATATGGTGCTGATAAAAGCAATTTGGAAGTGCCCGCATTGCTTGCATCTAACTACATAACCATCGTCTGAAAAGTGCAGCGATTGAAGTTCACACATCATGGCAAAATAATTTAGGTGCAAACTTCTGATACAGTAAACAGATAAAAAGATTGTATCGGGAAAATCATTTGCGCAATAAGGAAACTAAAACCTTTTAATTGTTTGAGTGTTTTGAAGCAATAGCCCACAATGTGTGTGTTTACGAACCTGCAACCAATTATAAATATTTTCAAACGAAAATAAACAGAAAAACAGCGAATCATCTACGCTTCAATAAAGGCTGCCATAAAAGAATACCGTACAAGAGTGTGATCCGCCGCGGCGAACTGGCTGCCAATGCAGGTTCACATTGCTTCTTAACCCGGACAACTATTTTTGCGGTGCAAGTTTACTTTTTCTATAGCCGTACAACAGGTAAATTACCAGGCCAATCAACAGCCAGCCAATAAACCAGGCCCAATTATTTTTGGTCATACCGGTAAGCAGGTACATGCAGGTAATAAGGCCCATCAGCGGAATTAAAGAATACTTTTTTATAAAAGTTATCACCGCAAGCAGGATGGCGCTTACCCAAAAAATAATCAAGGTGATATTGGGCGTTGCCATATCCATAAAACTTAGTTTACCACTGGTGTACTCCTTGCTGCTGTTGAAATCGAAATTGAACATATCAGTAAAATAATTCGCAGATAATGTATGCGCAGTAAAAAGTGAGCCAACTACAACCAACGGAAAAATATATTGTCCGTTTATAAAAGGAAGATGAAATTTACCTGCTTGTTTTTCTTTTCTTGGGATTAGCAAAACGCCGCCGCACACCAATACAAATGCAAACAAGGTAGCAATACTGGTAAAATCGAGCACGAATGTTTTATCGGTAAATAAAATCGGTAT
>JANYFI010000010.1 GCA_025362765.1 Ferruginibacter sp.
AAATAAAATATGAAAAGAATTTCCTTGTCTGTTTTTCTTCAAATAGTATTGTTTACTTCTTATGCACAGTTTAGCGTAAGCCCCAACAAACATTTTATTTTAAGAGATGGCAAACCTTTCACTTGGCTGGGCGATACTGGCTGGGAACTTTTGCAACGCCTAAACCGGCAGGAGGCCGATTATTATTTAACCCGCAGGGCTGAACAGGGTTTTACAGTAATTCAGACCGTGGTATTGGCGGAGTTTGACGGCTTGCATATTCCGAATGCAAACGGCGATTTACCATTAAATTCTGACGATCCGACAAAGCCCAACGAAAAATATTTTGAGCAGGTAGATTATATAATTGACAAGGCTGCTTCGGTTGGTTTAACGATTGCCTTATTACCAACATGGGGTGATAAAGTGTACAAAGATGGTTGGGGCAAAGGACCGGAAATATTCAAACCGGTGAATGCAAAAATTTATGGCAAGTGGATTGGTGACCGTTATAAAAATAAGAAAAATATTATTTGGATAATGGGTGGGGACCGTAACCCGAGGGCAGCAACCAATGATGTAGAAATTTGGCGTGCCATGGCTGCTGGTGTAGAAGAAGGTGTGGGCGGTGAGGATAAAGCGTTAATGAGTTTTCATCCGCAGGGTGTAGCGGAAGGCGCTTCACAATGGTTTCACAATGATAGCTGGTTCGATTTTAATATGTTTCAAACAGGGCATTGTACTGACCAGCCGGTGTACAATAAAATATTAGCGTCTTACAATCGCCTGCCAACAAAGCCTGTGTTAGATGGCGAACCTATATATGAAAATATTCCTATTTGTTTTGATGAAAAGGACATGGGGAAATCGAGTGCGTATGATGTACGTAAAGCTACATATAATGCTTTATTTGCCGGTGCTTTTGGGCATACATACGGCTGCAATGATATTTGGCAAATGCACACACCCGCATTTGATGCTGTATTAGGTTCTAATTTATTTTACAAAGAAGCCATGGAATTAAATGGTGCCAACCAAATGAAATTTGTAAAAAGATTACTGGAATCACGTCCTTTTTTAGATAGGGTTCCTAACCAGTCACTAATCGTAGAAAACAATTTATTTGCAGGCGAACGTATACAGGCTACACATGGTAAAGACTACGCTTTTATTTATACTGCCCAGGGAAGGGCAATCACCGTAAATATGGGTAAAATATCCGGTGAAAAAATCACCGCATCCTGGTACAATCCACGCAATGGTGTAAGCAAGGAGGCAGGAAACTTTGATAACAAAGGCCAGCAAAAATTCTCAGCTCCTACGGCAGGCTACGGTCAGGATTGGGTGTTAATTTTGGATGATGAAAGTAAGCACTATGCAAAACCATAAAGCAAAACTTCGCTGTGCGATAATAGGCACAGGCTTTTGGGCTAATTATCAAATTGCTGCCTGGTTAGAAATACCGGGAGTGCAAATTGTGGCGCTATACGACCGTACGAAAAAAAAGGCGGAAGAGGTTAATGAAAAATTTAGATTAAATGCAACAGTGTACGATGATTATAGCACGTTGTTAAAAATTGAAAACATCGACTTTGTGGATATTATTACGGATGTTGATTCGCATGAAATGTTTACAATAATGGCTGCTGAAAAGGGGTTGGATGTTGTTTGTCAAAAGCCAATGGCTGCTAATTTAGAGCAAGCCGACAACATGGTGGCAACGTGTAAAAATGCCGGGGTTAAATTTTTTATACATGAAAACTTTCGTTGGCAGGCGCCCATCCGGAAGTTAAAAAATGCGTTGGATGCCGGTGTAATTGGCAAACCATTTAAAGCACGTGTATCCTATTGTTCAGCATTTCCTGTATTTGACAACCAATCATTTTTAGCAATGTTGGATCGGTTTATTTTAATGGATATTGGATCACATGTGCTGGATATTTGCCGTTTTTTATTTGGCGAATTCAGTAGTCTATATTGCCTTACACAAACGGTTAATCCAGTAATAAGGGGGGAAGATGTGGCCAATGTGCTTATGAAAACTACCAGTGGTATGCATTGCTACGCTGAGATGAGTTATGCCAGTATTTTAGAAAAAGAAGCGTTTCCCCAAACACTGGCTTTAATTGAAGGAGAAAAGGGCAGTTTACATTTAACGAACGATTTTGAATTAAAAGTTATTACCCGCAGTGGGGTTATAGTGAGTGAGATTATTAACCCGAAAATGTATAACTGGCTTGATCCTGCTTATGCGGTAGTTCACTCCTCCATTGTTGATTGCAATGTAGATATTTTGAATGGATTAAGAGGTGGGTTCTGCGAAACCACAGGAGCCGATAATTTAAAAACAGTAGACTTAGTTTGGAAAAGTTACGAGTCGGCAGCAGCGGCAAAAAAAATAACTATATGAAGCTTGGCTTAAAAAATATTAGTAAATCTTTTGAGGTAATAAAAGCCTTACAGAATGTTTCGCTTGAATTTCACAAAGGGGAGGTGCATGCTATCTGTGGCGAAAATGGTGCAGGCAAAAGTACGTTGATGAATATTTTAACAGGCAATATTCAACCCGATGCGGGGGAAATTTTATTGAACAATCAAATCGTTATTATTCAAAATAATCAACATGCCCGAAGCTTGGGTATTAACATTGTTTACCAGGAACGAAGCCTTACGGATGGGTTGTCGGTGGCAGAAAATATTTTCCCCTTGCCTCCCACCAAATCTTTTGGCAGAATCAATTTTGTACAATTGCATCGGCAAACAAAAGCGTTGTTGCGACAGTTGGATATCGGGGAGTTTTCTCCGGAAACAATGGTAGCAACACTTTCGCCGGCACAAAAAACGCTGGTGGAAATAGCAAAAGCACTCGCCACCAACCCTGCTATTTTATTGCTGGATGAACCCACAGCTTCGTTTACTGATAAGGAGACAACCATACTTTTTTCGGTTATCAGAACGCTCAAAAAGCGGGGCGTTACCGTACTGTACATTTCTCATCGCATGGCCGAAATTAAACTGATTGCCGATAAGGTTTCTGTATTAAAAGATGGAAAATGCCAGGATACTTTATCAACAAATAATTGTACAACAGAAGATATTATTCGCTTAATGGTTGGCCGGGATTTGCAACAGGTAGATGTGGCTACGCACAGCAGCGAAGAAGTGGTATTGTCCGTAAAAAATCTCTGTGGCAAAGGCTTTAACGATATCAGTTTCGATTTAAAAAAGGGCGAAATTTTCGGCTTAGGCGGCCTGGTTGGAGCAGGCAGAACGGAATTGGCAATGGCCATCTTTGGAGCAATACCTGCTAATGGTGGTACTATTTTAAAAAATGGACAACGCATTTATAACAGGCATCCAAAACAAGGCATCGCAAACGGTATTGCTTACTTACCGGAAGAGCGCAAAACCTTGGGTGTTTTTTTGCAAAAGTCCGTTGCAGAAAATATTGTTTCAGCACGGCTTTATGGTAAGGGATATAATGTGAAAACGAACAATCAAAAGGCTGGCGAGTATTCAAGAACATTAAACATACGAAGTTCTTCTGTGCAGCAACTGATGAGTAAGTTGAGTGGCGGCAACCAACAAAAAGTGGTATTGGCCAAATGGTTGAATACGCAACCCGACGTGTTGATAGTGGATGAACCTACGCATGGCGTTGACATTGGCGCCAAACTTGAAATTTATAAAATACTAAAACAACTCACCGCAGATGGTAAATCAATTTTGCTGATCTCCAGCGAAATGGAAGAGCTGTTGCTTTTGTCAGACCGCATTGCAGTAATGCGGGAGGGTAAAATAAAAGGCATCTTACATAAAAAGGAAACATCCGAAAACGAAATAATTAAACTAGCTGCCCAATAAAAATAATATGATAAAAGATAGAGTAGTTACGCTGAGTGCCACCATTTTATTGTTGTGCATCGTCATGTCCTTTCTATTCCCAAGTCAATTTCCTACGGTCGATAACTTTTCTCAGATTATGCTAAATCTATCCATTGATACCATTGTGGCGGTGGGGATGATGTTGCTGATGATATCAGGTGTGTTTGATCTTTCGGTAGGGTCGATCGTCGCTTTCTCCGGCGGACTGGCCGGCTATTTAATGTATTATCACGATGTAAATTTTTTGGTGGCCATTGTCGCAGCTTTAAGTGGTTCGTTGCTCATTGGTTTTATCAATGGTTTCTTAATCACAAAAATCGGTATTAACCCAATGATTCAAACCCTTGCTATGATGGGTGTGGTTCGTGGCTTATCGTTAATGTTAAGCGGAGCCGGTATCCAGAATTTCCCTTATGAATATAATTACATTGGCCAGGTGAAAATCTTGAGTTTGCAATCGCCGATCTGGTACATGTTTGCCATCGTGTTGATTTTTAGTTACCTGTTTAAAAACATCGCTTTTTTCAGGCGATACTATTTTATCGGAAGCAATGAAAAAGCCGCTCATCTATCCGGTATTGAAGTAGAAAAAATGAAGCTCTGGGGATTTGTTATTGTGGGTCTGTTAGCAGGTATCGCAGGTATTTTATTAAGTTCCAGATTAGGTGCTGCATTGTCTACCAGTGGTAAAGGTTTAGAGCTAAGGGTTATCACGGCTGTTATTCTGGGCGGAGCAAGTCTTGCTGGTGGACAAGGAAAAATTGTAGGTGCATTTTTAGGCGCTGCATTTATGGGCATAGTTGGCAATATTCTAATTCTAACAAGGGTATCGGGTTATTGGCAGGAAATTATATTAGGGATTATTTTAATCCTGGCCGTAGGAATTGATCAACTTATTCAGAAAAAAAAATAGCAGCATGAATTCTATAAAAGCACTTTTATTTAAACTGTTTTTTATTGTGTTGCTCTCGGCTTGTGAGGCACCACCACGTACAGGTGGCAGCGGTAATAATCTTCATTCAACAGAAATTATTACGGTTGATACCGTTTCTGCAAATGAAGAATATGTGATGATTACAACCGCTATTAATATGCCAATGTATGTAAACCACGACCAGGCGGCGTTTAAAATGTGGGCAAAGAAAATGGGGGTAAAGGCCAGCATTTTAGGCCCATCCGAATGGGATATCCCCGCACAGATTGCAACTTTTGAACAGGTAATACCACAAAAGCCTGCAGGATTTTTAGTGAACGGAACAGACCCTGGGATTGCGCAGGTAATTAATAAGGCGGTAGATGCTGGCATACCAACGGTGGTGTATGATTCGGATATTCCCGGGGCAAGACAGCATAGTTTCATCGGATCGGACTGGTACGAGATGGGCCGGTTGCAGGGCGAAAGAATGGTGAAGATATTGAATGGAAAAGGGAAGGTAGTGGTGATGGGTATTTTAGGGATGACCAATATGGAAGCTGGCTTTCAGGGTTTTTTGGATGTGATAAAAAAATACCCGGCAATGGAGTTTATTGGCAAATATGATGACAAAGCCAATGTAGAATTAGCCGCTAAAATTACGGCTGATCTGATTGTTGCGCATCCCGATTTGGCAGGTGTCGCAGGTTTTGATGGCAACTCTGGTCCTGGCATTGCGCTTTCTGTAAAAGAAGCAAACAAAATAGGTAAAGTAAAAATAACGACGGTGGATGCTGAGCCCGAACATTTGCAATTGGTAAAGGAGGGCGTGATTGATTATTTGGTAGGACAAAAAAGAGAATTGTTTACGCAAATGGGTGCACAAATGTTGTTTGACATGCGGCACAAAACAATCGCATTTAGTAAAAATGATGCTAAGGCGGGTGTAGTACCCATACCCAAAAAAATAATTACCGGTTCAATTGAAATAGATAAATCAAATGTAGACTTATTCATCAAATGATATTAAAAACTACCCACCTAACGGTTGCCTACCACCAAGGTTATTTGCGCTACATTAAATTGGGCAATGAAGAACTCGTGCGCATGATTTATACGGCATTACGGGATCAACATTGGCTTACAGCCAGCATGATAATTTCGAATGAACAAGTAGTGGAGGACGAGCATGGTTTTAAAATAACATACCAGGTCACTTATAGATTAAATGCGATTGAATATTTTGCCAATGTTGAAATCATTGGTAGTCAAGATGATACCATTTCTTTTCATTTTATGGGAACATCCAATTGCGATTTTTTACGAAACAGAATCGGTATCTGTGTGCATCATCCTATCAAGGAATGTATTGGTCAAACAGTAGAAATTATTCAAGGCGATGGCAGTAGCGTGGTTGCAGTTTTTCCGCAATTAATTGCACCACATCAACCTTTTAAAAACATACAGCAGTTAATTTGGAAAACACCTGGCCAGGTGAAGGCAAGCCTTGCATTTGAGGGTGATGTTTTTGAAACAGAAGACCAACGAAACTGGACAGATAATTCTTTTAAAACCTATTCAACACCACTCGGCATTCCATTTCCCGTAGCAGTAAAAAAAGGGGATGGCGTGGAGCAAAAAGTTATTTTGACAGTATCAAATGCCAATGCTATTGACGCTGTCGTAAATGGAGAACCTGCGGCTGAAATACGGCTTGCTTTTCCTGCAATCGGTTATGCGAAAATTGATGATACACTTCCATTGGAGCATGTAGAACTTTTAAATCATATTATCATTGATCATTACCGGGTTGAAATTCGATTTGATGAGGATTGGGAAAACACGTTGAAATCTGCAATTGAAGAAGCCGGATTGCTTCATACAAAATTAGAACTGGCGTTATTTTTTGATGACTATAAAAATGACTATAGCCAACTAAAAAAAGTACTGAATGCTACAGTAGCTTCAATTATTATTTTACAAATTAAAGCGGTAGTACCAGATCAGCAGGTATTGGATTTTATTATTCCGCTCCTTAAAGCTGATTTCCCTTCAATAAAAATCGGTACCGGAACCGACGTGTTCTTTGCTGAATTAAATAGAAACAGGATAACTGATGAACGATTGGATTTTGTAAGTTTTTCTATTAATCCACAAGTACATTTATGCGATGATGAAACACTCATAGAAAATTTAACTGCGCAACAATACTGCATTCAAACCATCCGATCATTTACAAAATTGCCCATTCATATTTCTCCGGTAACGCTTAAACCAAGAGGCTTTCCTGTTTTATCCGTTGATAAAAGACAGCACACATCATTCATCGCTAACTGGACAGCACTTTGCTTAAAATATCTGGCAGGGGCGGCGCAAATTACTTTTTATGAAGCAATTGGGAAAAAAGGAATTATCAATACAAATGGGCCATCACCTGTATATGAATTCTTAAAAATAATTACAGCTTTTAAACCGAAGTTTATTATAACTAAATCGGTGCAAAATCCATTTGAACAAGATGAGCTGGTGTTAGAAAATGAAAGGGGTGAACGGGAGACTTTTGAGATCAACTTTTTAACATAATTAAACAATAAGAGATAAATCATGGCAGAAAAAATAAAAGCAACGTACATAATTGAAACATCCAATCCACTCGAAAAAGCAGTGGCAACAATGGCGGGAGAACAGTCGTCTGGAACATTTGTAAAAGTGCCGGGAGAAACCGCTGAACTTACAGAAAGATTTGGTGCTAAAGTGGATTTTATTGAGACAATTGGTTCATCTGATATTCCTTTTTTATCAGATTCAAAATCACCTGCTGGGACATTGAAACCAACATTTAAAAGAGCAAAAGTTGGTATATCCTGGAATTACGATAACGTGGGAAGCAATTTATCTACGTTAATGGCAACAGTAGCAGGCAACCTGTTTGAACTATCGCAATTTTCCGGCATCAAATTGATAGACATCGAACTTCCGGCTGAGTATAAACAACATTATGCCGGACCGAAATTTGGCATACAAGGAACACAAAAGCTAACCGGCGTGTATGATCGGCCCATTGTCGGCACCATTATAAAACCCAGTGTAGGACTAACTCCAGAAGCTACCGGTATTCAGGTTAAGAGCTTAATCGATGCGGGACTTGACTTTATAAAAGATGACGAGTTAATAGCAGATCCGCCCCATTCACCATTTGAAAAGAGAGTGAAATGTTGCATGGACGTCATCAACAGGCAGGCAGATGCAACCGGAAAAAAAACCATGTTTGCGTTCAACATAAGCGGTGATATAGAAGATATGAAACGAAGGCATGATATCGTGCTGGCGCACGGAGGTAATTGTATTATGTTGAGCTTAAACTGGGTGGGCATTTCGGCCACAAAGTACATCAGCGATTTTTCTCAAATGCCTATTCATGGTCATAGAAATGGTTGGGGAATGTTTTACCGGCCTGAAGTAATGGGTATTACATTCCAAGTATATAAAAAAATATTTAGCCTGGCAGGGATAGATCATTTGCATACCAATGGCTTGAGAAATAAGTTTTGCGAAAGTGATGAATCCGTATTGAGATCAATAGCAAGTTGCCAGAGTGAAGCAGGTGGTTCCTACCAGGTAATGCCGGTTGTATCTAGCGGTCAATGGGCCGATCAGGCGGCTGATACATTTAAATTAGTGGGCAACACCAACCTGATGTATCTCTGTGGTGGCGGCATTACAGCACATCCCGATGGTATGCAGGCAGGAGTGGAAAGTATCAAAATTGCCTGGAGCGAAGGTATGAAAGGAAATCAATTGGCAGATATCGCCGAAACCTACCCTCAAATAAAAAAAGCTGTAGAATTTTATGGAAAAAAGTAATCCGTTATTTTTAAAGCTGGCATACTATGGAGACGATTTTACCGGCTCCACGGATGTAATGGAATCATTGGCATTGATGAGTATCCCGACTGTTTTATTTATGGAGCCGCCTGCAACGGATGCTATTAAAAACTTTGTGTTTAAAAATAAATTATTTGCCAACCAACAGCCGCAAGTTGCGGGCGTTGCAGGTATTAGCAGGAGTTTTTCAACGGAGCAGTTGCAAGATAGTTTGCCACCTATATTTAAAAAAATAGCAGATTGGAAGGCTGATTATTTCCATTATAAAATATGCTCCACTTTTGATTCATCTCCGCAAATAGGGAGCATTGGATTGGCCATTGATATTGCCGCCAACTATTTTAAAAGCAGTTTTATTCCAATGCTGATTGGTATGCCACGGCTAAATCGTTTTGTGGTATTCGGTAATTTATTTGCAAGGGTTAATGGAGTTACGTACCCGTTAGACAGGCATCCCACTATGTCCAAGCATCCCATAACACCCATGGATGAAAGTGATTTACTCCAACATTTAAAAAAGCAATCTGACAGAAAGAGCTTTTTGGTAGACGTATTGGCGCTAGATGGAGACGAGCAGTCGTTGTCTCACACCTTTAATAAATTACTAGAAGCAGCAGATGGGAAAATCGTTCTTTTTGATACCTTAAACGATCGTCATTTTAATAACATTGGAAATCTCTTCAGCAATATTCCCATCCACAAAAACCAGCTCATTGTTGGTTCGTCTGCGGTAGAGCATGCCATTTTTCATCAAACGGTTTCGGAAAATAAGCAACCTATTCTAATTGAACCCGTTGGTAAAACAGGTAAAATGTTGGTGATGTCGGGCAGTTGTTCTCCTGTTACTGCCGGTCAAATTCAATTTGCAAAACAACAGGGCTTTTATACGTTGGCAATAGATCCGCTGCAACTGTTAAACGATTGCAATCGGAATACCGAAGAAGAAAAGATACAACAAATGGCTGTTGAATTACTCGAAAAAAAAGCACCATTGATAATTTATTCAGCTTTGGGACCAGATGATTGTTCTGTTGCAGGAGTAAAAAATATTTCAGGCGGACAAGAACAATTACCCAATTTATTAGGCAGTTTACTGGGCAGAATAGTTGAAAGTACACACACGAAAAGAGTGATAGCTGTAGGTGGCGACACGTCTGGTAAAATTACCCAACAGTTACAAATATCGGCATTGGAATTTTTAATGCCTGTTGCCCCCGGAGCGCCAATGTGTTTATCTCATTCAGCGAAACCTGCAATGGATAATCTACAGATTATTTTAAAAGGGGGACAAAACGGTGATGAAACATTTTTTGAAAAGGCATATTTAGGTATAGCTCAAAATTGATCTTTAACAACTTAAAAATAATAAACAATGAAAGTAGCATTGGTAGGAGCTGGTGGCAAAATGGGCTGCAGGCTAACAGATAATTTTCTTCAATCAAAAAAATATGACGTTGATTATATAGAGATAAGTGATGCTGGTAAACTGCGATTAAATCAAAGAGGCGTTCTGATCTCCGGTGATGAAGCAATTCCCGATGCAGATGTTGTAATACTTGCAGTTCCAGATGTATTCATCGGTAAAGTAGCTACAAGATATTTAGATAACTTTAAGACGGGTTGTATTGTGATAACATTAGACCCTGCGGCAGCTGTTGGTGGCCATTTGCCTGCAAGATCTGATATCACTTATTTTGTTTCACACCCAACTCACCCTTCAGTTTTTAATTGGGAAAGTGAGGAAAGTAAGCACTTCGATTTTTTTGGAGGAATAGGGGCAAAGCAGGTAATCGTTTGTGCATTGTTTCAGGGACCCGAAGCGCATTATCAGATAGGAGAAGATTTAGCCAAAATATTTTATGCGCCTGTATGTAAATCCCATAAAATTACTGCTGAAAACATGGCGATGCTTGAGCCCGGATTGTCGGAGACTTTCTTAGGCGCAGTTATGGTAACGATGCGGGAGGCATTGGATGAAGTGATTCGAAAAGGCGTGCCAAGAGAAGCAGCGTATGATTTCTTTATGGGTCATATCAACATTGAATTAGCGTTATGTTTCGACAAAATACCAGGCGGTGTTTTTTCTGATGCTTGTTACAAAGCCATCCAAATTGGCAAACCATTAATTTTTAAAGATGATTGGAAAAAAGTATTGGAACCGGAGAATATCAAAAACCAAATCAGTATTATGATGGATGC
>JANYFI010000035.1 GCA_025362765.1 Ferruginibacter sp.
CTTGAAAATTCCGTAGGTTTTTCCCATGCCGCCGTAAAAGCAGCAACCGCACCACTGCTCGATCCGCCAATGGCCCGGTCGTTACCTTTCTTTGATAAATGGATTGCACGACCATCAGTTGTTTGCTGCTTTTCAACTGCTGGCAATATCTCCTGCAAAATAAAGCGGGCATAGGCATCGCCCAAACCATCGTACTCAAAACTTCTGTTGAACCGGTCGTTAGCTGCATCACCATTGGCTGACTTCACCCTGCCGTGCATTACAAACACGCCAATGGTAACGGGCATCTCTTTTCGGTAGATGAGGTTATCAAAAACAATCGGTGCTTTCCATTGAATACCATCCTGGTTTACATAAACGCAGGCAGGTTTATCCGCACGATACTGAGCAGGCACATACACCCAATACTCCCGCAAGGTGCCGGGGAAAATTTTCGACTGGTCAAAAGTAAATTTCAGCACCTCTCCTTTTGGTACTCCAGGCTGTTCTATGGAGGCTGAATCCACACTGTATTTGATGGCCGGAGTTTGCGCCAATAATTCTGTTGAGGAAAGAAAAATAAGAGAGGCAATCAATAATTTATTCATATTGCAGCATGGCTTTAAAATGTTAGTATGCAGTAACCGTTTGAAAATTTTTGTCTGTTAAAATACCGATTTCTTTTTTAAATTTATAATTAAAGAACGAATTGAAGAAATATAAACATGTCAAACAATAAATTCAATTCAACTTGCATAAAAAGCGCTTACGGCCTGAAAAAAATATAATGATCTCTACAGAACTAAAACAACATATCAGCAGTAAAAAAACAACCGGGATGAATCAAGCATTCATTTTTATACCCTAATAAAAAAGCTTGTTTAAAACAAATACAATTACTTAATTTACGGTTTGGGGATTCCCCGATATTTTATCTAAAATCAGCTTTATGAAATCAACAACAAGAGTACAGCTTTCCGTGATGATGTTCCTGGAATTTTTTATCTGGGGATCCTGGTATGTTACCATGGGCACTTACTTAGATAAAGTATTGCATGCGGATGGCGTACAGATTGGAGCCGCTTACAGTGCTATGGCCATTGCTACTATCATCTCTCCTTTTTTTGTGGGTATGATAGCAGACAGATTTTTCGCCGCACAAAAAGTATTGGCCGTTTTGCACCTGGCCGGCGCCGCATTGCTGTACGTACTTACTACGGTTGATAACCCCAATTCGTTTTACTGGATACTCTTGTTTTATTCGCTGATGTATGCGCCCACACTGGCACTGGCCAACTCGGTAGCTTTTCGCCAAATGAAAGATCCGGGCAAAGAATTTCCTTCCATACGGGTACTGGGTACCATTGGCTGGATTGCCACCGGATGGCTGTTAGACAAGGTTTTTAAAATCTCTACAGATCAACTGGTATTTACTTTTAAAATGGCCGCCGTAATGTCTGTGGCGTTGGGCGTTATGAGTTTCTTTTTACCGGATACACCACCCAGATCCAAAGGGTCTAAAACCACTTTTGCACAAATTTTAGGTGCCGACGCATTTGTATTGTTTAAAGACAAATCCTTTGTAACATTTTTTATAGCCTCTGTTTTAATTTGTATTCCGCTATCATTTTACTATAGTCTTACCAACTTATACCTTACCGAAGCAGGTATGCAAAACGTTACAAGCAACATGACTTTCGGCCAGTTTTCTGAAGCGTTTTTTATTTTACTCATTCCACTTTTCTTTCGCAAGCTCGGCGTTAAGTGGATGATTGCCGTGGGCATGATTGCATGGGCTTTGCGTTTTCTTTGCTTTGGGTACGGCAATGCGGGCAGTGCCGAATGGATGCTATTTGCGGGCATATTGTTGCATGGAGTTTGTTTCGATTTCTTTTTTGTTACCGGGAAATTTATACCGACAGCAAAGCAGGAGAAAAAATTCAAAGCTCTGCACAGGGAATGATTACCATGGCGACCTATGGCATTGGCATGTGGATCGGCACGATATTATCGGGCTTTGTAAAAGATCATTTTACCATCAATACCATCGTAAATTGGAGAATGGTATGGATGGTGCCGGCAGGAATTGCCGCCGCCGTGCTGCTATTGTTCCTGCTGTTTTTTACAGATAATAAAAAGTCTGCTTTGCGGGAAGAACCGATGATGATGGTGTAAGGCTGAGGCTCAATCCAAAGTAAAAATTAAAAAAATTATCAACACAATAAATAAAAGTGACCATGAAAAAGATTGCTATGCTTGGCTCCGGTTTTATCGGACGATTTTATGCAGATTCATTACACGGACAAAGAAGTAAAGACAAAATTATCACTGTGTATTCCCGCAGGGAAGAAGCAGCCAAAAAGTTTAAAGAAGATTACGGCTGCGAACGCTTTACCACCAATATGGAAGAAGCCATTGCCGGCGCAGATGTAGATATAGTCTGCATTTCGCTGCCCAACAATTTACATGAAGCGGCGGTAATGCTTTGCTGCAAACACAAAAAAGCAGTCATCACTA
>JANYFI010000038.1 GCA_025362765.1 Ferruginibacter sp.
GCATCCAGCCAGCTTTTGCATTGGCCTAATACATTTACTTTCCAATCATTTTTATGGTCTTCTAAAATCCATTTCCGTAAAAATACTTCGTGCCTGTCTAGCGGCAGGTACCAATGCTTGGTAGCTTTTTTTATAGGCGCATTGCCGCTCAATGTACTTCGTGGGTTTATTAATTCATCCGGACTAAGCGATGTGCCGCAGTTTTCGCATTGGTCGCCGTAGGCATTTTTATTGGCGCAAACGGGGCAAGTGCCAATTATATACCGATCTGCTAAAAACGTGTTCGCCTCTTCATCAAAATACTGTTCAGTTTCTTTTACTTCCAGGTCGCCGTTATTGTTTAAGGCAGTAAAAAATTCCTGTGCGGTTTCGTGGTGAATAGGTGCTGATGTACGGTGATAAATATCGAATGAAATACCCAAATCTGCCATGTTGCTTTTAAGCATAGCGTGGTATTTATCTACTATTTCACGAGGCGTTGTTTTTTCTTTCATCGCCTGTATGGTAATAGCGGCGCCATGTTCATCGCTTCCACAAACATACACAACATCTTTTTTTTGCGCCCTTAAATAGCGCACATAAATATCTGCGGGTATGTAAGCGCCTGCCAGATGCCCAATATGCTTTGGGCCGTTAGCGTACGGTAAAGCTGAGGTTATTAAATATCTTTTAGGATCAATCATAATGTAATTATTTGATGAGCATTTCTTTGTGCTTGTTAGTTTTTTATAAGCAACATGTTACGTTATGTAACGCTTTCGTATACACAAAAACATTGCAAAAATACTAATCAATTGCCAATACCGAAATTTGAGTAAATTGAGCCTATGAAACGCAAAGATTTTATTTCGTCGATTATTCCATTAGGCGCTGCTTTATCAGGCATGGGTGCTGGAAAAGAAGAGCCGGATGGTGCTGTTAAAATTTCGCCGTATTTAAAAATGGGCGATACTATAGGCATTACCTGCCCGGCTGGTTTTATTACTTTGGCAGATATACAGCCTGCAATTTTAAAACTAAAAGAGTGGGGATTTACAGTTGTAATTGGGGATACCGTTGGCAAAAAAGATTTCACCTTTGGTGGTACCGATGAAGAACGTTTAAAAGACTTTCAGCAAATGCTGGATGATAAAAATATTAAGGCCATCCTTTGTGCAAGGGGCGGTTACGGTGCTATCAGGATTATTGATGGGCTTAACTTTAAACAGTTTACAAAAAGCCCAAAATGGATCATTGGCTTTAGCGATATTACCGTTTTACACAGCCACCTTAACCGTAATTATGGCATTGCTTCTTTACATTCAAAAATGTGCAACAGCTTTCCGGAGAATTGGGATTTAGCAGAAGCAACGCAAAAGGAAACGATTGAAAGCATCCGAAAATGTTTGGTAGGAGATAAGATGCACTACCCGTTTGTACCGAATGCAAAAAACAAAACGGGCGTTGCAAAAGGAGTTTTGATAGGTGGAAATTTGAAGACCGTAGAAACATTAGCAGGCAGTAAAAGCGATATCACCACAAAAAATAAAATTTTGTTTTTAGAAGATACCGGCGAATATTTGTACAGCATAGACCGGATGTTTTGGAACTTGAAACGCACTGGCAAACTGGCTGAACTAGCGGGCTTAATTATTGGCGGCTTTAAAGTTAAAAAAGATGATGAAGGCGAAGAGTTTGGAAAAGTGCTGGAAGAAATTGTGCTTGAAAAGGTGGCAGGATATACTTACCCCGTTTGTTTCAATTTTCCGGTAGGGCACCAAAAAAATAATTTTGCTTTAAAATGTGGTGTGGCCCATACCTTATCTGTACAAAAAACTGAATGCTTTTTAACTGAAACTATATGATAAAAATTCCGCCCTATTTAAAAAAAGGCGATACGATTGCTATAACCTGCCCTGCTGGTTATATGGCTAAAGAAAAAGCCCAGGCTTGTATTGAAACACTGCAGCAATGGGGCTACATTGTTTTGGTTGGAAAGACATTGGGGAGTGATTCTGCCAACTATTTTTCTGCAACTGATGAGCAGCGGTTAAATGAGTTGCAAGCCATGCTTGATGATACTTGCCTACAGGCCATATTATGTGGGCGTGGCGGATATGGCATTAGTAGGATTATTGACCAGCTTGATTTTAAAGTTTTCAGAAAAAAGCCAAAATGGATAATTGGGTTTAGCGACATTACACTTTTGCATGCCCATATTTTTAGCACTTGTAAAATAGCCAGCATACATGCGCCCATGGCTGCTGCATTTAACGATGGCGGTGCTGGCAATGAGTATGTCTTATCTTTAAAAAAGATGCTGATTGGTAAAAAAAACAG
>JANYFI010000043.1 GCA_025362765.1 Ferruginibacter sp.
CCATCCAGCATATTGGGATTCGCTTTGCCTGCCCTTATTTTTATTAATTCAGTTTCAAGATGACCAATAGCCTTCTTCATGGAGGATTCTGTATCCAGTTTAACCAATTCTACTTCTTCTGACATAATATAGAAAATTAATTGGATGCAAAACTAAAGAAAAGAACAACAAACAGATAAAGAAATGATAAAATGAAAATAGAGAAGTTAATTGGCCTCTACAGAGTTAGGAATGGCTGGTACAATTTTACGATATTTAACAACATGCTTCTGGGTGTTGATATCTACCACCCGTATGGCTTTATTCTTTGGCCTGCTGTAATAGACAATGGCTGTAAAAATACAGGAAACAATCAATAACACACCTATTACTATAGTGGTACCAAAGCCACGAAGCAAATAAGCCCCTGTCAGTAATCCCATATTGGCGCCTACGCACAGCAGCGTTATTTTACGATGACTAAAGCCAAACTGCAATAGAAAATGATGCACGTGATTTCTGTCGGGGCTAAAAGGGGAACGTTTATTGAAAATACGTAAGGCGAAAACCCTGAGTGTATCAAATAAAGGAACTATCAGCACTGCAAAACCAATGGCTGGCGCCGCTTCTAAAGGAATTGAAGCAGTAGATGAACTAGCTATATTTATAAATTTAATTACTAAAATAGAATTGATCAGACCAATTAATAAAGAGCCGGTATCGCCCATAAATATCTTTGCCGGAGAATGATTGTATAATAAAAAAGCTATCAGGCTGCCTGCAAGAGACAATGCCATTACGGAATATAATAACTGTCCAGCATAAAAAAAGTAAGTGCCAAAAACCAGGGAGGTTAATAAACCGAGGCTACCCGCAAGGCCGTCAATACCATCAATCAGGTTAAACGAATTTATGATCACGATTACTGTAAATAAGGTTAATACGATACCCGCAACAGGCGGTATAGTTGTAATGCCAAGCAAACCATGCATATCTGTAATTCGTACGCCTCCAAATTTGATAATAATGCCAGCTGCAATCAATTGACCGATAAATTTTTTAGCGGCTGAAAGCACCAGAATATCATCTTTAATGCCTAAAAAGAAAATTACGATGGCTGAAGCCACAAAATATTGCAACTCCCGATTTCCTTCGGGAGCACCTATTAATGTCGCTAAAATAAATCCGCCGAAGATACCAAGGCCACCCAGTGTAGGAATTACCATTTTATGAACTTTACGTTCATCTGGTTCGTCAAATAATTTTTTTCTCCTTGCTACTTCAATAATGATAGGGATAGCAAAAAATGTAATCAGGAATGCCAGGCCGAAACTTAGTAATATGTTATCCATGCATGCACAATTGATATGGTAATAATTACAATAATATCCTTAAAAACGAAAGTGATCGGAATATAGCAGCAATTTAGAAGTACTTTTATTTAAAGTAAATTTTTATAGCTTTCTTGATAATAACAAGTATTTTAACCGAGCAATTTCACAACAAAATAACGCATAAATTGTCAACTTATTATTAATGGAGGCCATACATATTTTTTTTACTTTGGAAATGATAGTATTTAAAGTAGGTTTGCAATCAAAATTTAAGAGATGACCGATTTAAAAGAAACAGCCAGCCAGGTAAGAAGGGATATTGTACGCATGGTTCATGCGGTTCAAAGTGGCCATCCTGGTGGATCATTGGGATGTGCAGATTATTTAACTGCCTTGTATTTTAACGTAATGAAACACAACCCTTCTTTCGACATGAATGGAGAAGGTGAAGATTTGTTTTTTTTGAGTAATGGACATATTTCACCTGTATTTTATAGTGTGTTAGCCAGAAGCGGTTATTTTCCCGTGCAGGAACTAGCGACTTTCAGAAAACTTAACAGTCGTTTACAAGGGCACCCTACCACCCATGAACATTTACCGGGTGTGCGTATTGCCAGTGGCTCTTTGGGACAGGGAATGAGTGTGGCATTGGGTGCGGCATTGGCAAAAAAACTCAATAACGATACTGCTACCATTTTTTCATTACATGGAGACGGAGAACTGGATGAAGGCCAGAACTGGGAAGCAATTTTGTTTGCAGCGCATAAAAAAGTAGATAATTTAATTGCGGCTATTGACTGGAATGGCCAGCAAATAGATGGGCCGACTTCCAAAGTAATGAACCTGGGTGATTTGGCAGGTAAATTCACTGCTTTTGGCTGGGACGTAGTTCACCTGGAAAAGGGAAATGATATGGATGAAATTGTTGCAGCCCTGCAACAGGCTAAATCATTGACTGGCAAAGGAAAACCCGTAGTTATTTTGATGAAAACCTCTATGGGTTCGGGAGTTGACTTTATGGAGGGAAGCCACGAATGGCATGGTAT
>JANYFI010000050.1 GCA_025362765.1 Ferruginibacter sp.
AAATCATTTCTGGCCAAACCTTTTGCCGGCTACATACACAAGCAAATAAAAAAAAATATGGAAACGGCTGTAGAAGATCAGCAGTCCATTTTTAACGATTTAATAAAGTCAGCAGCTAAAACAATGTTTGGTAAAGAACATGGTTTTGAAAATATAAAGTCTCCGGAAGATTTTGCCCGACAGGTGCCTGTAAGGGATTATGAAGAATTTAAACCTTATATCGAAAAAATAAAAGAAGGCAAGCACAATATCTTATGGAAAGGGCAACCTATTTATTTTGCTAAAACCAGCGGTACAACCAGTGGTGTAAAATATATCCCTATCACCAAAGATTCTATTCCTAATCACATCAATACGGCCCGCAATGCTTTGCTCAGTTATATGTCAGAAACCGGCAATACCAAATTTGCAGATGGCAAAATGATTTTCCTTAGTGGTTCACCTGAACTGGAACGTATTGGCGGCATACCAACCGGCCGGTTAAGCGGCATTGTTAATCATCATGTACCTAAATATTTGCGGGCAAATCAACTGCCCAATTATGAAACCAACTGCATTGAAGAATGGGAAGAAAAACTCGATAAAATTGTAGCAGAAACCATTAGCCAGAATATGACATTGATTAGCGGTATACCACCGTGGATGCAAATGTATTTTGACAGGTTGGCTGAAAAAAGTGGTAAAAAAATTGGAGACCTGTTTCCCAATTTTAGTGTCATGGTACAGGGAGGTGTTAATTTTGAACCCTACAAGGCTAAGCTAAATGAAAGCATTGGCCGCAAAATAGATTGTATTGAATTATACCCCGCCAGCGAAGGTTTTTTTGCTTTCCAGGATTCGCAGGAAGCGGAAGGATTATTACTGAATACAGACAGCGGAATATTTTTTGAGTTTATACCAGCAGGAGAAATATTTAATGAAACGCCCACCAGACTTACCTTAAAAGATGTAAAAGTGGGTGAAAATTATGCGCTGGTGATTAGCAACAACGCTGGTTTGTGGGCGTATAATATCGGGGATACTATCAAGTTTGTTTCCACTAATCCCTACCGCATTTTGGTTACCGGCAGAACCAAACATTTTATCTCTGCCTTTGGCGAACATGTAATTGGCGAAGAGGTAGAAGCCGCATTGATGAAAGTTGCCAATGAAGAAAATATCCATATTACTGAATTTACGGTGGCGCCAATGATATCAGCAAGTGGCGGAAAAAGTTACCACGAATGGTTTATTGAATTTGAAAATCTGCCATCCAGTCTTTCTTCATTTGCAAAAAAAATAGATGATAACCTTCGTACAAAAAATGTTTACTATGATGATTTAATTGGAGGTAATATTTTGCAGCAATTAAAAATAGCCGTGGTAAAAAAGAACGGCTTTATAGACTACATGAAAAGCATTGGTAAATTAGGGGGACAAAATAAAGTACCCCGTTTAAGTAATGACAGAAAAATAGTTGATGAACTTCAAACTTTTGTGGCAACCGAAACGCTTTCGACAATGACCTAATGCAACGCTAATTTTATAACCTGCAGTATGTATGCTGCGGGGTCCGCAATAATTTTTTAAGATTTTTTGCCAATTTTATTTGTAAAAAGCTATACATTTGCAACTGTTGATTAATTAAATCAAAAAGTGAAGCAAAACAGACCATATAATACATACAACCACGCAGCTGAAACATTTTTTCCGGTTGTTCCTGCAATGGTTACATGCCTTCGACGCAGTCCTGGTTGCTGATAGGCCGAGCACTTAAAACCTGCCCCTGTCAGTGAAAAAATCTCCAAAAACAGGTTCTTGCGAATTTCTTTATTTACACACCGTTCAATTTTACACAATTGGAAACGAATAACATCATAGTTAGGGTTGCCACTGCCGGCGATAGCCAATATGCAGCCACCATTACAACAGAAATGGCTTCTTCTGCACAGGCAAGGGGAACCGGAATTGCCAAACGATCACCCGAATACATCGAAAAAAAAATCAATGAAGGCAAGGCGGTTATTGCCGTTACCACTGATGGAACATGGGTTGGCTTTTGTTATATTGAAGCCTGGGGACATGACCAGTTTGTAGCCAACAGCGGATTAATAGTTGCGCCCTCTTTTAGAAAAAGCGGGGTTGCCAAACAGATCAAACGCAGGATTTTTGACCTTAGTAAGGAACGCTATCCTACATCAAAAATATTTGGCCTAACGACTGGGCTTGCCGTAATGAAGATAAACAGCGACCTGGGATACGAACCGGTAACTTATTCTGAGTTAACGGATGATGAAGAGTTTTGGGCCGGCTGTAAAAGTTGCGTGAATTATGATATACTGATGAGCAAGGAAAGAAAAAATTGTATGTGCACCGCAATGCTGTACGATCCGGCAGATCACTTTGAACCTGAAGAAACAAAAGCGGATTTTAAACAGCATTCAAAATTATACGAACGCTTTATGCATGTAAAGCAAAGCCGTTTGATGAAGCTGTTAAAGAAAAAAGATGGCGGTGGCAGTTTGCCAAAATCTTTGTTGAAATATTTTAACCTGGTATAAAAATTTTAGAGCAATGGATAATACAACAGCAGATTTAAGCAATGCAACTACCACGGAACACAAGCGTAAAATAGTACTTGGCTTTAGCGGTGGTTTAGATACATCATTCTGTGTAAAATACCTGACGATTGATAAGGAATACGAAGTGCATTCGGTAA
>JANYFI010000058.1 GCA_025362765.1 Ferruginibacter sp.
CTTAAGATCGCAACCCAGATTACCAACCGAGATTCGCAGGCGGTGGAGAAATACCTGCAGGAGATTTCTAAAATTTCAATGATCACACCGGAGGAGGAGACAATCCTTGCTCAAAAAATAAAAATGGGTGATCAGCGTGCCTTGGATAAACTGGTGCAGGCTAACTTGCGTTTTGTGGTATCGGTGGCGAAACAATATCAACACCAGGGGCTTTCGCTGAGTGATTTAATTAATGAAGGAAATTTAGGCTTGATAAAAGCAGCTCAACGTTTTGATGAAACTAAGGGTTTTAAATTTATTTCTTACGCAGTTTGGTGGATCCGCCAATCTATTCTGCAGGCACTGGCTGAACAAGGAAGATTGGTACGTTTGCCACAAAATAAAATTGGTACTTACAATAAAGCCAATAAAGCGTATATGGCTTTTGAACAGGAACATGAGCGGGAGCCCTCAACCGAGGAATTGGCGGAGTTACTGGAAATGAGTGAAACTGAAATTAATAATATTTTCCAAAGCAATACCCGGCATACTTCATTGGATGCGCCAGTGCATGAAGCGGAAGATGTAGCGATGGGCGATTTATTAAAAGGTGGCGCAGAAACGGATGAAGATGTTATGCATGATTCATTGCGCAATGAAATTCGCCGGGTATTAAAGTCATTAAGTCCAAGAGAAGCAGAAATTGTAAACGCATACTTTGGTCTGGATGGAGAAAACGGAGTTACCATTGAACAGATTGGTCAAAAATATGATCTTACCAAAGAACGTATTCGCCAGATTAAAGAAAGAGCAATCAAAAGATTGCAAAAAGCCAGGTATAGCGGTGCATTAAAAGCATACCTGGGATAAATAATTTACATTATTAAAGAAATCCCCGCTGATATTCAATCAACGGGGATTTTTTTAATACAGCTAGCTGTCCACTTTAAAACAAATGGTAATTATTGATGTTAGAGTGATTGCCACAGTCAAGCGTGAGTTTAACTATATTGATGTCTGTTGGTGTTAAAATTGAATCGTATTGTATGAAGGAAGTTTTTGTAATTGCGGTATTAGGTCTTCTGGTAAGTTCCTGTGAAAAAAACATCAACTTTAAGTTGAATGCGGCGCCAACGGTGTTGGTGGTGGATGCCAGCATTGAAAGTGGCCAGGCGCCAATAGTGATATTGAATAATAGTTTTTCCTTTTTTGATTCTATTAACCCGCAAATTTTAGCCAACTCCTTTGTGCACGATGCTATCGTTACCATTTCCAATGGTTCGCTCACGCAGCAGTTGAAGGAATATGCACAACCCATTGCACCCGGTATCAGCATTTATTTTTACAGTATATATTCAGCAAATTCTTCCAATTCATTTTTAGGCGAGTTCAATACTTCTTACAATTTGCATATCAGCGCAGGAGGAAAAGAATATTCAGCCATAACAACCATTCCGCCGCTGGCAAAAAAAATTGATTCACTGTGGTGGAAACCAGCTCCTTTTACAACAGACTCAAGTAACGTAGTGTTATATTTTAAATCAACCGATCCTCCGGGGCTGGGTAATTATGTAAGGTATTTTACAAAAAAAAATCACGAATCTTTTTTGGCTGGTCAAAATTCTGTTTTTGATGACCAAATTATTGACGGAACTACCTACCAACTGCAGTTAGATCCAGGCATAGACAGAAATAATAAAATATCGCTAGACAGTAATTACTTTAAGAAAGGAGATACCGTCACCATGAAGCTCTGTAATATAGATAAATCAACTTATACTTTTTGGAGCACCTGGGAATTCGCCTATCAAAGCATTGGCAATCCTTTTGCCCAGCCAAATAAGGTGATCGGAAATATTAGCAATGGCGCATTGGGAGCATTTTATGGATATGCATCTTTTTATAAAACCCTGGTTGTGCCAAAATAAACCAGTTAGGTTTTCTGCTGATTTAGTATATCAATAACCACTTAGCTACTCAAAAAATTAAAAAATTTATACCCTTATTTTACAAAGCACTAACTTTTGAATAGTATATAACATAGAAATTACATAACAAATAAACGCTTAAATTTGCATCGCTTCAAAAACGACCAATCAGCAACCAGAAAAATTATATGGAAAATCAATCAGTAGAAAAAGTTCATTGTTTAATTATAGGATCTGGACCGGCAGGCTATACTGCTGCTATTTATGCAAGCAGGGCAGGATTAAAACCTGTTTTGTACCAGGGAATTCAGCCTGGCGGCCAATTGACCATTACTACTGAAGTGGAAAATTATCCTGGTTATCCGGACGGAATTCAGGGGCCGGATATGATGGTGAATTTTGAAAATCAGGCAAAAAGGATGGGGGCTGATATTCGGTATGGGTTAGCAACAAAAGTAGATTTTAGTGCTCAGCCTTATAAAGTTGAAATTGATGAAGAAAAATGGATAGAAGCGGATGCGGTCATTATTTCTACCGGCGCATCTGCCAAATGGCTTGGGATAGAAAGTGAACAACGGTTGAATGGTTATGGCGTTAGCGCCTGCGCCGTATGTGACGGTTTTTTCTTTAAAGGAAAAGAAGTTGCGATTGTTGGTGCGGGAGATACTGCTGCCGAAGAAGCGTTGTATCTTGCCAATATTTGCTCGCACGTGCACATGATTGTTAGAAAAGGAGAGATGAGGGCCAGCAAAGTAATGCAACAAAGAGTATTGGACAATAAAAATATTACGGTGTACTGGCATAGCGAAATTGATGAAATTATAGGTGAAAAAAAGGTAGAAGCCGTGCGGATAAAAAATAATGAAACAGGTTACAAATCAGACATCCCGGTCAGTGCGTTTTTTGTTGCCATCGGTCATCATCCCAACAGTGATATTTTCAAAGATTGGCTCACCACGGATGAGGCAGGGTATATTTTGACAATGCCAGGTACGTCCAAAACAAATATTGAAGGCGTTTTTGCAGCAGGAGATGTACAGGATAAAATTTACCGGCAGGCTGTTACCGCGGCGGGAAGTGGTTGCATGGCCGCACTGGATGCGGAGCGATATCTTGGTGCAAAGGTAGCAGCACATTAATGAATTCATTGCTGTTTATTAATTGTATGGTTTGATAATTGCGAAAAATCGGGAATGGTTAATCGATCGTTCAAAATTGAAGTATGTATATTGACCCTTAAATTTTTAATATTACCTGATGATTACGATACACCTGCACAGCATGATTTTTCATTCCTTTCATGGAATGTTTAAAGAAGAAAAAGTGCTGGGCAACGATTTTGAAGTAAGCATGGATGTTACGATTGATGCACCAGATATGATCACAAGATTGCATCAATCCGTTGACTATGTTGCCTTGCACGCCATTATCAGGGAAGTAATGGACGAGTCCACACCTTTTCTTGAAACAGTGGTACAGGTCTTGGCAACCAGGGTGGGCCTTTTTGATAAAAAAATAAAATCGGTAACCGTGACCGTAAAAAAATTAAATCCTCCCATTGCCAATTTTCAGGGAACTGTGGGCATCACTTATTCCAAAGAATTTTAATAATGAAAACGATATCATTGTTTATTTTTTTAGTAATGCTGAACTGGACGGCTTTTTCACAGGACGCAGGCGTAGTGATAAAAGAAGCTAACAGGCTTGAAAATTTACCTGATGAAAAAGCGGCCTTTACAACATTTAAAGAAGTGTTGAAGATGCAGCCTACTAACGTGTACGCACTAAATAAATGCAGTGAACTGTGTAGTAGAATTGGTAAAAGACAACCTGATAAAGCCAGCAGTAATGATTATTACCAGGCTGCTGTTATGTATGCCGGCATTGCATTAAGAATCGATTCAAATAATTCAGAGTCAAATTGCGTAATGGCGATTGCATTGGGCAGAAGTTCACTGAATAAAAGTGGCAAAGAAAAAATTGCGGCAGCCCGGGAAATCAAAAAATATGTTGACTTGTCCATAAAAAATGATCCCCATAATTTTAAAGCATGGCATGTGTTGGGCAGGTGGAATTTTGAACTAAGTACGTTAAATTTAATTGAGCGAACGGCTGCGAAGTTGTTATATGGAGCTATTCCCGCAGGCACACTGACTGATGCCATTTACGCATTTGAAAAATCTAACCGCATTACGGATGGTTTTATTTTAAATTATTTTGAATTGGCAAGAGCTTACCAGAAAAATGATGAAAATGGCAAGGCCATAGCGACCCTTAAGAAAATGTTGTTGCTGACAAACCAAACAGAAGATGACACCATGATTAAAAATGATGGCAGGCGATTGCTAAAAGAATTGCAATAAGCAATTGCACCAGGTTTGCTTAACCCTGTATTTTTTTGAATTTCCTAACCGGGTTTTACATTTTTGTTAAATAAAAAAATATAAATATGATAAAAAAGCTTTTTTCTTTCAGTTTGTTACTAAGCATCACTGTTACCGGCATTGCGCAGGATAAAGTTGAATCTAATTACGATCCGCACGCATTGTTTTCTCCTATGTTTTATTCTACCGGCGAAACCATTACCCGTGCCGCATCTGGCGAACCCAATACTGGTTACTGGCAAAACAGGGCCGATTACCAGATCAAAGCTACCCTAAATGAAACAACGCACCTTGTCTCGGGCGATGTAACTATTACTTATAAAAATAACAGTCCACACGATTTGACTTTTTTATGGCTGCAGCTTGATCAGAACTTATTTAACACAAAAAGCCGCGGCCAGGCACGTATGCCGGTTGGCAGCCACAGCCGGTATGGTGATGCTAAAAGCGGTTTTAATGGTGGAGATAATATTAGTAACGTGCAGATAAATGATGCCAGTGCCGATTATAATATTACCGATACAAGAATGCAAATCAGGTTGGCAAAATCGTTAAAAGCAGGAGGCGAATCGCTTAAAATTAAAATGAATTTTTCGTTCACTTTGCCTGAATATGGAGCAGATCGTTGTGGAATTTTAAAAACTAACAACGGCGATATTTTTACCATTGCGCAATGGTATCCCAGGATGTGCGTATTTGATGAAGTGGAGGGCTGGAATACTTTGCCTTATTTAGGACCGAGCGAGTTTTATCTTGAATATGGTGATTTTGATTTTTTCCTCACAGTGCCGGCAAGCCATATCGTTGTAGCCAGTGGCGAGCTGCAGAATCCTGCTGAAGTATTAACACCAATACAAAACGAGCGGTTGGAAAAAGCAAAAAAAAGCGACAAAACCGTGTTTATCCGCACAGAGAAAGAAGTTACAGATCCTGCCTCAAGGCCCAAAGGCAATACGCTTACCTGGCATTTTAAAATTACCAATGCAAGGGATGTATCATGGGCCAGTTCCAAAGCATTTATCTGGGATGCCGCAAAAATGAATTTGCCCAGCGGAAAACCTGCACTGGCTATGAGCGTTTACCCGGCGGAAAGCAATGGCGTAAAAGCGTGGGGCAGGGCAACAGAATATACCAAAAGCAGCATCGAAAATTATAGCAAAAGATGGTTTGAGTTTCCTTATCCTGTAGCTTCCAATGTAGCCAGCAATGTAGGAGGAATGGAATATCCCGGTATTGTTTTTTGCGGTTCAAAAGCAACAGAAGAAGGACTGTTCGGCGTAACGGATCACGAGTTTGGTCATACCTGGTTCCCTATGATTGTAGGAAGCAATGAACGAAAATATGGCTGGATGGACGAAGGATTCAACACTTTTATTAATTCAATTTCACATGAAGATTTTAATAAGGGTGAATACAGGGAATATCCAAAGAATATGGAACAAATGGCTCCCTATCTTTTTAACGCAAACAGTGAGGCTATTTTTAATACGCCTGATGCAATGAAGGAAGCCAATATCGGTACGGCCCTTTATACTAAACCTGGTTACGGACTGGAATTATTGCGCAATGAAATTTTAGGAGCTGACAGATTTGATTATGCCTTTAGAACGTATATTCAGCGTTGGGCTTATAAACACCCAACGCCCTGGGATTTTTTCAGAACTATGGACAATGTCGCAGGCGAGGATTTGAGTTGGTTTTGGAAAGGCTGGTTTCTCGAAAATTATAAATTAGACCAAGCCGTTGAATCGGTAAAATATGAAGGAGGTAACGAAGGGAACGGCGCCATTGTAACCATTGCTAATTTAGATCAGATGGCAATGCCGGTTACCATTGCTTATGAAACCGTCAGTGGGAAAAAAGACATCATTAAATTGCCGGTGGAAGTATGGAACAATACCAATACCTGGAAGGTGAAATTACCCACCAAAGAAAAACTGATCAGTGTTACAATAGACCCCAACAAAGTTTTTCCGGATATGAACTTCGCCAACAATAGCTGGAAAGCAAATTAAAGTTAAAAATACACTTTTGAAAGCCGCAAATTTTTTTGCGGCTTTTTACGTCTTGGCCGGCCATTGTTGTTTTTACGCTATCAATTACCATGCATATTTTAGCAACAATAAAAAGTACAGTTTTTACCTCGCCTTTGTCTTCCAGCGGCCACTCCTAAGAAAAGCAAATGACAACGAAAAGATGATTGACCAATAGATCAATTCATTGCTCCAGGCTACGGTAAGGCTGATGTAATGTACTTTCATAAAAATCCAGGTGTAAATAAGATAACCCGTAATAGCAATTATTTCAATCAGTAGGTTTACCCTTGTTTTGCCCGTGCCGGTAACGCCATTAAGCCATACGTTGGCAACACTCATCAGCAATAAACCACAACTTACCATTCTTATCACTGGTATACCTGCCGCTACAAATTCCTTTCCCTGGCCAAACAAACTAAAAAATACAGTAGGGAAAATATTGAGCAGCAAACACATCACAGCGCAAAGGGCAAAGCTCCAAAGCATGATTCTTTTGATGGCATCCAGTACTTTATCTTCTCTTCTTTGTCCCATCAAATTACTCACCATCACATTGGTTGTGCCGGCAAATGCCCATACAAAAACACCAGTCAATCCAAAAACATTTCGCATGGTATTACTGATCGCTTTGGCAGTTTGGTCATGCAAGGCTTCTATAAAAATAAAAAATATCAGCCACGTGGTAACACTGATAACATACTGCACAATCAAGGGCGTGGATATACGAATAATTTCCTTAGTAGTTTTTTTATCGTATTTAAACGTGGTCAGCAGCGAGTATTCTTTTTTTAATCCCGTTTTATAAATCACCAGCAGCATTACTAAAAAGCCACCGCTTTCGGCAATAACCGAAGCAACTGCAGCTCCATTAAAGCCCATGGCAGGCAAACCCCAGTGACCATAAATAAGCAGGTAATCCAGCAGGATATTCGTGAGGGCCTCAGCAATAAAACCAATCATTAAATAGCGGCTGTTAAGTGACGCCACCAAAAAAGCATTGCCCATTTGAAAAAGATACAAAAAAGGCAGTCCCAGGATACGAATCTTTAAAAAAATCATTTCTACCGGGTAAGCACTGGGGTCTGCCACCTGTTGCAAAATGTAGGGCGCAATAAACCAGGTAAAAGCCATACCTGCCACGGCCAATTGTAATCCTATGCGGATTGCCTGGGCCAGTATTATTTTAAAAGCAGCTTC
>JANYFI010000098.1 GCA_025362765.1 Ferruginibacter sp.
GTAATAGAATACAATTGCCGCCTGGGAGACCCTGAAACCGAAGTAATTATTCCAAGAATTGAAAACGACCTGATTGAAATTTTATCTGCCACCGCACAACAGCGCTTAAATGAAATTAAAATTATTACCAGTAAACGAAACGTGGTAACGGTAATGGCAGTTAGCGGCGGTTATCCTAATGATCATGAAACCGGCAAAGTGATTAAAGGTCTCACCGGTACTGTGCTGGAAGGAACAATGATTTTTCACGCAGGCACCAGTGCAGAAGGAGACGAAGTGTTAACCAGCGGAGGGCGCGTGCTGGCAGTAACTTCATTCGGTGAAAATATCAATGAGGCAGCAGAGCAATCAAATTATATGCTGGAGCAAATCCATTTTGACGGGATGTATTACAGGGAAGACATCGGCTTTGAATTCAGGTAGTTTTACAAACACTGCGATATTGGAATGTACATTTCCTACAACCGCACTAACCAGGCTTTGCCAACACGGATCAATAACTAAATTAATTAGTACAATACTTTACAGGCAAGGTTTTTGCAATCACTGAACAATAACAAATCTTGTCGTAAATATTGGAAAATAAAGTATTTGTCATTGTTAATTCAAATAAATTAGTACAACTTTGCGTTCATTATCTTACATTCTTTTTTCTCTATAAACAATTATGGGTCTTTTTAATTTTTTCACTCAGGAAATTGCCATGGATTTGGGCACCGCAAACACCCTGATAATCTTTAACGATGAAGTTGTTGTAAACGAACCTTCCATTGTTGCCCTGGATAGAAACAATCCTAAAAATATTTTAGCGGTGGGTAAAAAGGCATTGATGATGCACGAAAAAACCCATGAAAGTATACGTACTGTTCGTCCTTTAAAAGATGGTGTTATAGCCGATTTTAATGCGGCAGAATTGATGATACGGGAAATGATCAAAATGATTTATCCCAAAAAGCCTTTATTTGCGCCAAGCTGGCGCATGATGATTTGCATACCAAGCAGCATTACAGAAGTAGAAAAACGTGCTGTTCGTGATAGTGCTGAACAGGCTGGTGCAAAAGAAGTTTACTTGTTACATGAACCAATGGCAGCTGCACTTGGTATAGGTATTGATGTGGAAGAACCTGTAGGCAACATGATAATTGATATTGGTGGCGGTACTACGGGTATTACAGTAATTGCATTGGCCGGTATAGTGTGCGATCAGAGTATCCGTATTGCCGGAGATGAATTTACTGCTGATATTATGGAAGCGTTGCGCCGTTACCATAGTCTACTGATTGGTGAAAGGACTGCTGAACAAATAAAAATACAGGTTGGATCTGCAATGAAAGATCTTGAAAATCCACCGGACGATATTCCTGTAAATGGTCGTGATCTGGTAACCGGTATCCCTAAACAGGTTATGGTTAGCTTTCAGGAAGTAGCAGAAGCTTTGGATAAAAGTATATTTAAAATTGAAGAGGCTATTTTAAAGGCGTTGGAAACTACACCGCCTGAACTGGCTGCGGATATTTATCGTCGCGGTTTGTACTTAACCGGTGGTGGCGCCCTGCTTCGCGGACTGGATAAACGCATTGCAGCTAAAATTAAATTGCCGGTACATGTTGCCGACGATCCGCTAAAAAGTGTGGTAAGAGGTACGGGTATCGCACTTAAAAATTACGACAAGTATCCTTTCGTAATGCGTTAATTTACCTGCAGGTCAATTATTTTATTATCATTTAACCGTTGTGGGTTTTAAGTTCTTTTGTTTTGAAAACTGTGCTTCTTTTCATATATTCAACTAACTCTCCCGCTGAGAGATTTGGAGGAATGCTTCATGCGTAATATCTTTCTTTTCATCCGCAGGTATTTTACTTTTATCGTTTTCCTGTTTCTGCAGGGATTTAGCATTTATTTAATCGTTCATTATAATAGCTTTCACAACGCAGTGGCTTCTGTTTACATGAACCAAATAACCGGCAGGATAAGCGAACAGTACAATAAGGTGGATTACTATCTTCAGCTGAAAAAGACCAACGAGCAACTTGTGAAAGAAAATGAACGTCTCCACAATCAACAACGATTTAATTTTGAAACGCCTGATACATCTGTAAAAATAATAACAGATTCTATTCCTTTCGACACATTGGGTAATCACCGCAAATGGGAATACCAGGCAGCCAAAGTAGTGTCAAACGCAGTAAATACACAAAGCAATTTTATTGTGCTGGGACGAGGTACAGCACAACACTTAAAAAAAGATGAAGGGGTAATTGACACCAACAACGGCGTGGTGGGTATTGTGACTGACGTAAGTGAAAATTTCGCTGTTGTGATGAGCTTGCTTCATAAAGACAGCCGTATTAATGCCTTGCTTAAAAACGACCCACTCGGCGGCGGCACTATTATTTGGGATGGCAGGGAACCCAATTATCTTTCCATGATAAATGTAAGGAAAAGCGCTAAAGTAGCTAAGGGAG
>JANYFI010000103.1 GCA_025362765.1 Ferruginibacter sp.
GTTGTGACATATTTAAAGAACTTTAAACTTTCGTTTTTTAATTTGGAGTGCAAAGGTAGGGGGACGGTTTCAAATAGCAAAGTCTAAAGCAAAGTTTTTTGAAGTTTTTTTTGAAACAGCCTGGCAGAGATGTAACAACAGGCACTGTTGGTGCAATTATAGATGATTGGTTATAAAATATTACAAAAAATAAAGCCATTTGATCAACTTAGCCGTTTGGATAAACAACAACTATTTTGCTATAACAATCTGCTCTTCGGCAAGTAGGGGTAAATTCTTAAAACGCAGTACAATATTAGCTACGGTAACAATATCCTTTTGGCAATATACCGCAATACGTTCCAGATCATTTTCTTCCCAGTACACATGCCCTACCATACTGCCATCAATATCATCTTTGGGAGAAGGTACATTAAGGGATGCCGCGAGTAATTTCAGCGAAGTAAAGTTTTTGTAGTCGCCAAATCTCCAGTATTGAAAAGTGTCTACCATATTCGTTTCCCATGGTTTCATATTCTGAAAATCCAGATAAGCGGGTATGGACATATCATTAATCAGCAGGCGGCGGCATAAAAACGGGATGTCAAATTCCTTAATATTGTGGCCAGTAAAACACCAATGATTGTTTACTGCTTCCAGCTGGTTAACGGTGGTTATAAACTGCTTCAGTAATTGTTTTTCATCATGATCAACAATAGATTTTACCCTAAACTGGTAGTCGCCCTTTTCCCGTTTAAAATAACCCAGGCTGATACAAACTACTTTGGCGAATTCTGCCATTACGCCAGCTCTCTGCGGATAATAATCAGCACATGTGATATCCTGCGGTACAACTCTTACTACTTTCTCTTCCCAAAGATGTTGCCATTCCTCTGTTAACGATTGAAAGGCTGGTTGGGCAGATACGGTTTCAATATCAATTACCAGGAAGTTTTCAAGCGGCATTCTTGCTATCATAAAATAACGATTATACCGTAAAATAGAAAAAGGATTGCTGAAATGCAACCCTTTGATGATATGATTGAAATTAAAGTGGCAAAAAATGCAGCTGGTAATTATTGTCTATTTTTTTAAAACAACAAACCCCGCACTTGCGTACGGGGCTGTTTGTATTTTAAAAGTGTTGTAATTAATCTTCCACTTTTTGTTTGCCTTTTTGTTTAGCGATTACTTCTTCCGCTACGTTATTTGGAGCAGGAGCATAATGACTAAACTCCATGGTTGAAGTAGCACGACCGCTTGATAAAGAACGTAATTGCGTTACATAACCAAACATTTCGCTCAATGGCACTTTGGCTTTAATTACCTGTACACCATGTTTGCTATCCATACCTTCCAGCATGCCACGGCGACGGTTCAAATCTCCCGTAACATCACCCATGTATTGATCTGGCGTTAACACTTCTACCTTCATGATTGGTTCAAGTAGAACAGGTTTTGCTTTACGGCCCGCTTCACGATAGCCTTGTTTAGCACACAATTCAAAACTCATGGCATCACTATCCACCTGGTGAAAGCTACCATCATAAACTTTAACACGCATACTTACCATTGGATAACTTGCCAGTACGCCGGTAGTCATTGCAGATTCAAAACCTTTTTGAATAGCAGGAACAAATTCCTTTGGAATGCTACCACCAAACAATCCGTTTACAAACTGGAAATTGCCTTTTTCTTCTTTCAAAAATTCTTCTTCAGCAGGCCCGATTTCAAACACGATGTCGGCAAATTTACCACGACCACCGGTTTGTTTTTTCAGGGTTTCCCTGTGCTGAATAGTATTATGAAAAGCTTCTTTATAGGCAACCTGTGGTGCACCCTGGTTAATTTCTACTTTAAACTCCCGACGCATACGATCCACAATAATTTCCAGGTGCAACTCACCCATTCCACTTAAAATGGTCTGGCCGGTTTCTTCATCTGTACGTACTCTTAATGTAGGATCTTCCTCTACGAGTTTGGCTATGGCCATACCCATTTTATCCACGTCCGCCTGTGTTTTTGGTTCTACCGCCACACTGATAACCGGTTCAGGGAAAGTCATTGCTTCCAGTACAATTGGGTGATCTTCGTTACACAAAGTATCGCCTGTTTTAATATCCTTAAAACCTACTGCTGCGCCAATATCTCCTGCTTCGATAAAATCAACAGGGTTTTGTTTGTTGGCATGCATCTGCATAATACGACTGATACGCTCGTTCTTTCCTGTACGGGTGTTCAACACATAAGAACCTGAATTCAAACGACCGGAATAAGCCCGGAAGAAAGCCAGACGACCTACAAAAGGGTCAGTCATGATCTTAAATGCCAAGGCGCTAAATGGTTCCTTCACATCGCAATGACGGAAAATTTCTTCTCCGGTATCAGGATTGGTTCCCTTAACCGCCTCAATATCCATAGGTCCAGGTAAGTACCGAACAATCGCATCCAATGCAGTTTGTACGCCCTTATTTTTGAAAGAAGAACCACACATCATCGGGATGATCGAAATATCAATCGTTGCTTTGCGGATGGCTTCATGAATTTCATCTTCAGTGATTGTATTAGGATCATCAAAGAATTTTTCCAACAGTTTCCCCACATCGCCCCGCCATACCTTCCCTTATCATTGCGGTTGCGGTGCTCCTCAACCAGAGCCCATGTGACTCCCTGACCCCTTTGCGGCCATCATAGCGATTCCCGAGCACACCAGCCCGGGGGGGTGTAACTTGCCAAACGCCCTACCATGTCCTACTTTACCTCACCTAGCCGACGCTCCTCATGACTGACTGAC
>JANYFI010000117.1 GCA_025362765.1 Ferruginibacter sp.
GTAAAATGGATAATCAAAAAGATTAGCCGCCTCTTTGATATAGAAATTAAAACCTGCCTTGTGAATTAATGTTATTATTTCAGCGAGTTCCCCATTTTGAGCAAACGTTCCATGATATTCAAGAAAAAGATTTTTTACCAGATATAATTTATCAGCAATGTCTTTTAATACGGTGTATTCAGCCCCCTCTATATCCATCTTAACGAAGTCAACTTCCCTATCTAAGATATTTCTCATTTTTATTGCCTTGATTTTAATTGTATTTTCTGCAGCGCCTGTTTCAATTTTGCTGGACATCAACCCCTCGTTAGAAAACCGCAATGTTGTGTCGTCTATCCACACAGCTTCTTTAAGTAGTGATACGTTTTCGTAACTAAAAGATTTGATATTGCGGGTGAGCAATTGAAAGTTTTTTTCGTCAGGCTCATAGGCAATAATTTCAGCATTAGGGTATTGTTGTTTCAGGCTGATAATACTTAATCCTATGTTTGCTCCGCAGTCAATAATAAATGGATGGTCTCTTAATTGCTGTTTATATACATCATGGATAAAAATTTCTTTAAGTGCATTTACAAGTTCAATTGAATGAGAAAAATACAATGGCTTGCCGAATAAAGTATGTCTATTTATTTTACCTGACGGTAAATGTTTATAGTATTTGAGTTTAAACCAGTTTAGATTTATTTTTTTATAAGGGTTGGTAAACGTTGATTTCAATCTTCTCAGATTGGTAGTTGTCACGTTTTTAATAAAAGAAATGAAAGCCATTGCTAATTGATTATGTAATTTTTTTTGTTTGTCTTTGTTATTCTACCTGAGCCCGTTTTATAATTTCATGGAATGACTCTACTAGTTTTCTTTCATCTCCATGTAATCGTAGTACTTTTTTAAAAGCAATTTCAGCTTTATTCTTCAATCCAGACAATAAAAGGCTGATCTCCATCAATTTTTCCACCACTTTTGTTTCAGAAAAATCAGGCATCACCCATCCTGCATCCTCCCCTACAAACTCTTTAATGCCACCCGCATCCCTGAAGCAGATGGCAGGTACTTTCTGAAATGCTGCTTCTAAAACTACTAGTGGGTAAGGATCTTCCCTGGACGATAATAAAAAAATATCAAACGGTAACAACGAGTTATATGAGTGTGGAAGCATGCCAATAAAGTGAATATTATTTTTTAACAATTTTGAATTGTTCAACAGTAATTCTTTTTCAATAGTACTATTCTCGGAGTCGCCTATCCAGACAAAAGAAAATTTACCTGGTTGTTGCTGCGCACATTTTTCAGCAATGTTTATAAAAGTATCATACCCCTTTCTGATGCTCACTTTAGCCATATTCACTACCCAAATGGTATTCGGATCTATTAAATATTTCGAAGCATATTGTTTCTTAAAGCTTACCTTATTTTGGTCTGTAATGGACTGCTTGTGTTGATTGAATGGAAAATAATAAGGGAAAATTATTTTTTTACTTTCAGGCACATGGTACACTTCAGTTAAAAAAGAGGACACCGCTGATGAAGGACAACAAAAAATGTTAGTATACTTAATGGTAAAACCAGTGTCTTTTTTAACTTCAAATAACTTTGCTACTTCTTTCAACTCATGTACATACGTTATAACCGGCTTTTTGAAAATATTTACTTTCTGCAAAAGTCTTCCGTTGGTAATGGTATTGTTAAAAATAATATCAGCGTTAAAACTCCACCAGGCTGCTTTTAGAAAATTGAATTTTGAAAAAATAATATCCACGATGTTATAAATAATATTTTTATGCCTTCTATATCCATCAGATTTAATCTGAACTGTAGCAGCAGCTTTTTTGAAATCGTCCAGCAATATTCCCCCACGTTTTAATACAATTTTCATTTTAATTCCGGGATCGCTATTCAACACGTTGATGATATTCAAAAGCAATAATGGCGCCCCACTCAGGGATGCCTCATGACAAATGAATAATACTTTTTTCGGCTTCCTCATGTTACGGGTTCTTAACTGCTACCACAATATTATTAAGATAGAGTGAATCGTCTTTTGGCAATATTTTACTGAAGACCACGCCGCAAATATTGATGAGAAACACCAATACATATTTGTACAAAAATCTTGTAACAAAGAATTTATTACACTTGAAGTAAAGCTTTCTAAAAAAGTAAAGATTCCATAATTGAAACAGCGTCGTAATATAATTGCCAGATTTATCTGAAACGACAATAGAAAAGCCATTCTTTTTTAACAAGTCGGCCAACGCAAATTGAGTATAACGTGCATAATCATGCGGTATTTCATGTTCATTCCAAACAAAAGGACAGGTTATCAGCAAGTTGCCACCTGGTTTTAAAACCCGGAACAATTCTTTTAAAACTTCATCAAGATTAAAAACATGCTCAAAGACTTCTGTCGTTATTACAGAGTCAAAATAATTATTTTCAAAGGGGATTGTTTTACCATTATAATATACGTCAATGTCTTCTTCGTCATGCGAATGACCCTTATTTTCATAATCAATACCAATGTATTCATCGGTTGTAAACAGGTACTTATAGGGCTTTCGGCCACACCCAAAATCCAGTACTCTTCCCTTTACGTAAGAAGCGTTTTCTCTGATTTTTATCAATAGATTTTTTCTGATAAAATAATACGGATGAAAATAATTCGGAGAAAAATCATTTAACTGAAACAATTTCATTTTCGAGTGTTTATTGCGCTAAGTAAAAAAGAAAAATAAATTAATAAGCATTTAAATAATAAAATTCAAACGTTACGATGTTTTCATTTCCATCGATTTCAATTTTTCCAAAAATAAAGTTATTACTTCAAGCTTGTCAAATTGGGGTTCAAATTTTATATTGTCCGTATAATATCGATGCAAATCGTAGATGCTGTATATGTTCTCCTTTACTACCTGGTCAATATGCTCCAGTCCAAATTTATTCGCCCGGTTAAATTCAGTTACAAATTGTGGGGTCATCTGTTTATTGCTTACCCATGCGGCAAACACAAATGGTTTACCAGTCAGCTCTTTCCAGGCCTGGCTTAAATCGTAAATATAGGTTGATTTTAACCGCTGCTGCAAAGCCCGGTCACCAATTACGAGCCCGGCGGTGTTACCGGATATCGCTTCTTCATAGCCTTGCGAAGCCTGTACAAGATCCGGAGAAATTTTCCAGTGCTCTTTTAATAATAGCTTTAAAAGGGCAACAGAAGTGCGGCTTTGATAATCCAGTAATATGGTGTTAATTTCATTTAACGGCACATCGCTAAAAAGGCAAACGCTTGCCACATCGCCGTCAGCGGCTATGCAAAAGTCTGAAATAATATGATA
Organism: Ferruginibacter sp.; assembly: GCA_025362765.1. Taxonomy (GTDB): domain Bacteria; phylum Bacteroidota; class Bacteroidia; order Chitinophagales; family Chitinophagaceae; genus Ferruginibacter. Next base: position 3,330 of record JANYFI010000117.1, read on the forward strand.
TTCCTTTAATTGTGGAAGTACTGCCACAGGAATGAGACCGATATCAATGTCATTGTCAATGAGCTGTGCAGCGATTTTTGCCGGATAATCAATTAGCAATTCAATTTCATCTTTCATCATCCCTTTTTCAAACCCATAAATCAAAGGTTTTGTGTTGAGATAGCTAACGGCTCCTACTCTTATTTTTCTGTCCAATTGCTTTAGTATAATTTTGGGTGCAAATTTACAGCATCACCATGGATTTAAATCAACTAACCGCTATCTCTCCCATTGACGGACGTTACCGCAAACAATTACATCACTTAGATGAATATTTTAGTGAATATGCACTTATAAAATACCGGGTGCTGGTGGAAGTTGAATATTTCATTTTTCTTGCTGAAAAAAAATTCTTTAAACTGTCAGCCATTGTTAAAAACCACCTTCAGAATGCGGCCGCCAATTTTTCGCTGGAAGATGCAGGAGTAATAAAAGAAACTGAAAAAATTACCAACCACGATGTAAAAGCGGTGGAATATTTTTTAAAGGGAGAGCTGGATAAATGCAATGCTTCCTCGTTAAAAGAATGGATACATTTTGGTTTAACTTCCCAAGACATCAATAATACGGCCATACCATTAAGCTGGAAACATGCGGTGGAGCACGATTACCTTCCTGCGGTAATTAACCTGCAACAGCAATTATTGCACCTGGCAACTGCCTGGAAAGATATACCCATGCTGGCCCGTACCCATGGACAGGCTGCTTCGCCTACCCGTTTGGGTAAGGAGATAATGGTATATGTTGAGCGACTTGAAAACCAGGTGCAGTTGTTTAGCTATATTCCTTTTATGGCAAAGTTTGGTGGTGCGACAGGCAATTTTAATGCCCACCATGTAGCCTATCCAAAATATGACTGGATAAAATTTGCCAATGAATTTACTGAAACAAAACTGGGCCTGGAGCGCCAGCAGTACACTACGCAAATAGAACACTATGATACGCTCGCTGCACATTTCGACGCCATAAAACGTATCAATACTATTTTGGTAGATTTTTGTCGCGATATATGGACGTACGTTAGCACTGATTATTTTAAGCAAAAAACAAAGAAAGGGGAAATAGGTTCCTCTGCCATGCCGCACAAAGTAAACCCGATTGATTTTGAAAATGCCGAGGGCAATCTCGGCATTGCGAATGCTTTGCTGGAGCACCTTTCAGCAAAATTGCCCGTGTCAAGACTGCAAAGGGATTTAACTGATTCCACCGTATTAAGAAATATTGGGGTGCCGGTGGCACATACCATTTTATCAATTAAATCGATTGAAAAGGGCTTGAATAAATTAGTTTTAAACGAAGCGAAATTAAAAACTGACCTGGATAATAACTGGGCAGTGGTCGCTGAAGCGATACAAACAATTTTACGAAGGGAAAATTATCCGCAGCCTTATGAGGCATTGAAAGAATTAACAAGAGGTAAGAATGCTATTGATAAACAAGCGATCCATCGATTTATTAATTCACTTAAAATAAACAGCATCATTAAAAAAGAATTAAAGGCCATCACACCATATAATTATACTGGTGTGGTGTTGTCTTACTAAATTGATAATAAGGCATTATAAAAGTTGGTGGATAGGTTAACCCCTATTCGCCATTTTTTTTGTAGATAACAAGAACTCAACTTGGGAATTGATTGCTTTATTGACTGCTTAATTTTTCAATATCATCCAGGTCTTTATAACGGCCAGCAGCTTTTTTGGCTTGTATAAGATCGTTAAGATGTAAGTAATTTACTTTTAAGCTTTCTATTTCTTTTACTAAAGAATGTTGAAAGGCATCTACAAAATCAAGCCCTTTTAATTTTGTTATTACATCTATGCGAATAGGTGAACGGCCAATTGAAAAAACATCAAAGTCTTCACCCATAAAATTTTCCAAAGTCATGTCAAATAACGGCATCCCAAAAATTGCAAATGCCTTACTTAATCGCAAATGATTTTCGGGTGTTTTTTTTACCCAGATATCAAGGTCTTGTGTTGTACGGTAATAACCATGAAGTATGACAGCATAACCTCCTACTACCAAGTATTGAGTGCCACTATTGTTGAGCGCAAAAATAAAATCATTGAAATCAGATTGGAATATATCAGGCATCGGTAAACTTATGTGCGGAAAAAATTGTTCTGTCCAACTTTAAAGAATCTCCTTCCTTAATACCATGAATTGTACAGCTTAAATGAAAAGCCATCCTAAGCCGGTCTGCGATAAGCACGTCTTTATCAAAAATATTTGCACGATCAGCCTCCTCAAAAGTTTGAGTTTTAGAGAAAGTTTTATCCATTTTAAAATCCTTCATACATTAAAATTAAAGCAATTTTATCAGACAAGGATTCCTTAAAACGAAAAGTAGCAAATGAGCCCACTACTAAATTACTTATGTATCTCACTGGTAAAATGAAACTCAATATCCGGATTATTTTGCCTTTCAGTATTTAAAAACCATTCGCTTTGTGCCAGGTAAACGACGTGACCATCTTTATCTTCTGCGATGTTGGCCTGTTTAAATTTGATGAAATCCAGCAACTTTTTAGGATCCTTGCTGGTAAGCCAGCAGGCTTTAAAAAAAGGCAGACTGTTCATTTGTACAGACGCACCATATTCCTGCAACAGGCGGTATTGAATTACTTCAAACTGCAGTTCACCCACGCAGCCGATTATTTTTTTATTGCCGCCAAACTGTGTGAATAATTGTGCAACACCTTCGTCTGTCAGTTGCGACAATCCCTTTTCAAGCTGCTTCGTTTTTAGTGGATCTTTATTGATTACTTCTTTAAAGATCTCGGGACTAAAAGAGGGGATTCCGGTGAAATAAAATTTCTCTCCTTCCGTAAGCGTGTCGCCAATTTTAAAGTTTCCTGTATCAAACAACCCCACCACATCACCTGGAAAGGCTTCTTCAATAATATCTTTTTGCCGGGCTAAAAAACTGTATGGATTGTTGAACCGCACATCTTTTTCCAGGCGCACGTGATTGTAATATTTGCTGCGTTCAAACTTGCCGCTGCACACCCTTAAAAAGGCGATACGGTCACGATGTTTGGGATCGAGGTTGGCATGGATTTTAAAAATAAATCCGCTGAACTTTTCTTCTTCAGGGTCAATGTCTCGTCCGGTAGTATGACGTGGGCGGGGAGTTGGCGCAATGCGAACAAAAGTATCCAGCATTTCCTTTACCCCAAAATTATTTACCGCACTGCCAAAAAACACCGGGGCCGTCTTGCCACTTAAATAATCCGCCGTATTCAACTCTCCATACACGCCATCAATTAATTCAACATCTTCCCTGAGGATATTGGCATCTTTTTCACCGATTTTTTCATCCAGTATCTTGTCGTTTAAATCTTTTATCTCAACCACTTCTTCGCCAGTTGCTTTTGTACCTGCCGCAAACAATACCAGGCTTTTTTCATGCAAATCATACACGCCTTTAAAATCTTTACCGCTATTGATGGGCACTGTCATCGGGTGCAACTGAATTTTTAATTCGTTTTCGATTTCTTCCATCAGGTCAAAGCGGTTTTTACCATCCCGATCCATTTTATTAATGAACACAATCACGGGCGTATTGCGCATGGCAATTACTTCCATTAGCCTTCGGGTTTGAGCTTCTACTCCATTTACACTATCAATCACCAGCACTACACTGTCCACGGCTGTCAATGTTCTGTAAGTATCTTCTGCAAAGTCTTTATGGCCCGGCGTATCAAGCAGGTTTATCAGGTGATCGCCGTATTCAAATGTCATTACACTGGTGGCCACACTAATACCACGTTGGCGCTCAATTTCCATGAAGTCACTGGTAGCGTGTTTTTTTATCTTATTGCTTTTTACAGCACCCGCTGTTTGAATGGCGCCCCCGAAAAGAAGAAACTTTTCTGTAAGAGTTGTTTTGCCGGCATCCGGGTGAGAGATAATGGCAAAAGATTTACGCCTGTTTATTTCGTTGCTATAGTTCATTTATTTATTACACTGATTTAAACTAAGTACACTAATTAAACTTAGTGCTTAGTAAACTTATTGGCGGCGCAAAGGTACGCATTGATAAAGGTTAAATCAACAGGGGTGTAAAGTTTGAGGAATACAGGTCGGCATGGCAGACCGGTTTTCGCAAATTGGCCAGACAGATATATTATGCCGGATCGTTATTTCAATATCAAAGAATTTGAGATTTTACGAAACATCTACCCGGTCCGGCCTGCGGTACCGACCGGATAGCAATACGCCTTGTTTCATCTCAGGTGCCGAACAGGTAGATCGTTACCCTGTGTGACCTGTGGCGGCGACCGGGTTGCGTTTTAGACCTTACCTTCCTCAATTTCTTCTTTTAAAGGAGGAGGTTCTTTTTCATTCTTTTCATCACCCAACAGCAATCCCCAGGGCTGAAGGCTTTCCACCCGGTCGAAAATAATTTTAACAATGGCAATTACAGGAATAGATAAAAACATGCCGGGTATGCCCCAGGTCATTTCGCCGATAATAACGCCGAGTAAAGTGATAAGGCCGTTTATTTTTACTTTGCTGCCCACAATCATCGGCAGCAGCACATTACTGTCTATTAAATGCATGATTACCACGGAAACTAACACAAGTATAATTTTGGTAGTTCCAGCAGCCGTTGCAAAAGTTACCAGTACACTAAACAATAATGCGGTAAAAATGCCTATATAAGGAATGATGTTAAACAGGCCGGTGATAATCCCCAGCAGGAATGCATATTTAATACCGAGCAGCCAGAAAACGAGACACAACACAGTAGCGACAATGGCCATTTCAAGTAGCAGGCCCACGATATATTTGCGGATAATATATTGCACCTGCGCAAGAATGTCGTACACAATCATTTCATTTTCTTTATCGAAAACAACTACCAAAAACCGCACAATATGCCTGCGGTAAAACAACAAAAAAAAAGTATAAATCAATGTAAAAACCACCAGTAGTAAAATAGAGGAAACAGATAAAACGGTGGCGCCAATTACCGAGGTTCCTTCGGTCATGATATTTTTGGTAGCGGAGTTGATATAGTTCGTTTGCTTTACCATATTGATATGAAACGTTGCACTGATCCAGTGTTGCGTATCTTTTATGGTGGCTGCAATCTGCAGTTTAAACTGTGGCCAGTCGCTGCCAAGATTGGCCATTTGGTTTCCGACCAAATAAACAATTAATGCTCCCAAAACAATCAGCAACAAAACGGACAAGCCCGCAGCGGCACCGCGATGAAATTTAAACCGTGTTTCCATCCATGTTGCTACTGGTAACAACACAATAGCTATCAGCATAGCAAAAAGCAACGGGCTCAATAATTCTTTGCCCAATATGCTTAAGTAACCACCGGCGACAATAATAACCAGTACCATGGCCAATTTAACGTAATAAGGGTGTTGCTGAGGAGAAAGCATTTTCATAAACCAGCGGTTGAATTTAGGTGAACATATTTACGGTAAAATATCCTGCCGTACTTGAAAATAAAAGTTTTTGGCGGTATAGCGCAAAAAATAATTAGCGTCTACTCAAAGAAATAAAATCAATTGAACGTTATTTAGTTATCAGACCGTTCAGCCGCATTTCTTCTACGTCCAGCTCTCTTTCTGCATGCCGGATAGCGTCATCGCTAAAACTACCTTCTTTGTGAAATTTTATCAGGAGTTCCCGCTGAAATTTTGTTATCTCCAGCTGGGCTAACAAAAACTGTCCGGCTGTTGTTGACAATTTATCTTTATGCGGATCTTTAAAACGATCAATCTGCCTTATTTCTTTGTTCAACTCATTCACCATTAAATCATATCTCCTCTTTAATTGATCGGCAAGCCTGGGTTCCAGTTCAATGGAAAAATCTTTTTCAACAAAGTCAATTGCCTGCTGGGCCATAGTAAGTGCCAGTTCTTTATCTTCCCTGTTAAAGGTCTGTTTTTTTTCTACTCCCAGGATTTTAATTAGTATTGGCAAACTGGATCCCTGTACTACGAGGGTTATAAAAATAACTACAAAGGCTAAAAATAACACTATGTTCCTGTATGGAAAAGCACTGCCATCAGCAAGGGTTAAAGGCAATGCCAGTGCGGTTGCCAGCGATACAACCCCACGGGTACCTGTCCATGCCACAATCAGAATATTTTTCCAGGGTGTTTCGTCTGCTGCTGCAGGTATGGCACTTTGCTTCTTTTTAAATGAAAAAATTCTGCGGCTGTAAGTACCGGCAAAAACCCAAATAATCCGCACCACAATGGTAGCAAGGCTAATCAACAATCCATATCCCAATAATTGCGTAAAGGAATAACCTTTTATGCCATTGATAATGGCCGGCAACTGTAATCCTATTAAAATAAAAACAATGCCATTCAGCAAAAAAATCAGCGTATCCCACACTACTCTTGTACGCATGCGGGTTTGATATGAAAATATTTCCGGTGCCCGCCACGTAACCAACAGGCCGGCGCAAACAACTGATAAAACGCCTGATACATGTAATTCCTCGGCCAATAAATAAGCTATATAGGGCGCCAACAAGGTCAGGCTTGTTTCTACTACCGGATTATGGGTTATTTTTTTGTGAAACAAAACAAATACATACCCAATTACAACACCGGCTGCAATTCCACCACCAGCCACCCACAAAAATTCAAGGCTTGCCTTCCATAAAACAAATACGCCGGTAGTTACCGCAGCAACGGCATAACGGTAAGCTATCAGTGCCGAGGCATCATTCACCAGGCTTTCTCCCTCCAGTATAGTGATAACCTTTTTGCTTAGACCAAGGCCCTTGGTAATACCGGTTGCTGCCACCGCATCTGGCGGAGAAACAATAGCACCGAGCACGAAAGATAGCGGCCAGCTAAACCCTGGTACCAGCCAATGAGTAACTGCGGCAACCGTTAGCGTTGTAAAAAATACGAGGGTAATAGCCAGGGTGGAAATAGGGCGAATGGCTGTTTTAAATTCGTG
>JANYFI010000118.1 GCA_025362765.1 Ferruginibacter sp.
GTTCTGTTAACTTTAATACCGGCACCGGCGATTTTAAGGTAGCGCTGAAGGCAGGTGCAGAAGTAACAGGTGGAGCAGTAAAAATAGATCCTGTTGAAGTATCGGTAGCATCCGGGCCGGTAATAGAAGGCACTGTTGATGTGGTGTTAACTGCGCTTCCCACTGTACCAATAAAAGGGAAAATATCGATGGATTTTCCAAATGCTATGTTTGATGTGGAGGCTGTTTTTAACGGGGAAATAGTTCCCGAAGTAAATGTAGAAGCAAGAGCAAAACTTGCTATATCGGGTAAGCCGGGCGATTCATTTTTCTTTTTAGGAATTGGCGCAAGTGCCGATTTAGGCGGCATGGGAAATATACGAAATGTGGCAGCAATTGGTATTGGTGTTAACGATGCAAGAGATAGAGATGCTACCAGTTTTTATTTACACGATGCACCACTTGACTATTTACCACCGCAAACCAGTTTTAGCGGATTTTATTACAAAAATGCAATAAAGCTTGGTAAAACTCAGGCAGAAGCTCCAAGTATAGATGTGATGGGATTGTTTTCAGCAAAAGTATGGATGTACTCCTATAGCAGCCAATCTTTCATTGCAAATGTAGATAGGGGTGGCTTTCAGCTTAGATTAAGCGGTGGTTTAGGTGGAGGCATAGATGCCAGAGTTGTTAAAGTAATTCATTTACAAGCTTCATTGGCAGCATGCTATGATATATATGGTGGTTACAACCAAAATGATGGCTGGAATTTTAATGGTATGGCTGCGGGTAAAGCGGAAATAGCGATAGGAGATGATGCCTCTTGCAACAACATAAGCTTAGTAGCACCGGGTGTTCATCTCTGCATTAATGCAAAAGCACAACTTGGCTTTACCACCCGTAGCGGCTTTAATTGTGATTTAAGTATTGGTGGCGATTCTGCCGACCCTTGTAACCTACCTCCTGATTTATAAAATTTAATATTGGAGAAAAATTAATTAAAATAGCAACCTTAAAAAGTATATAATGTTTAGATATTGTTTAATAATAATAGCACTGTTATGTTCATTTGTTTTAAAAGCACAAAAAAATATAAGCCTTAATAGCTATGCATTGCAAGCTCCAAAGGGCAATGTAATCTTATTAAAAAATGATGTGAGTAATACCGAGCCTTTTTCGCCGTACAGCAAATATGAATTGTTTCGAAACGAGAAATTGATACATAGTTTTGAAGCACCAAAATCTTTTGCTGAGTTTGAAAAAAATGCTGGAAAAGAATTAGCCGAAGCCCTAAAATCAAAATTTAAAAGTGTTAAGGACAATGATATTTTAAAAAAAATGCTAAACCCTTCAGCAAACGAAATAGGTCTCTTTGTACTAAGCTTACAATACTTAAAGGCGATTAACGTAGCCTTTGCAGATGAAGAGGGCAATTTAGACAGTAAATATAAATTAGTAGCCTACAAAGGCATAGAAAAAAAAGTGATGTACGAAACCACAGCGGCTATTCCTATAAATAAAAATACAGTGCCGGAATTAGTACAAATAAAAAGTCTGGACAGTACCATCAACGTATCCTGGACAGTAAATCAAAAAGCAGGAGCATTATTATTTGGAGAGGTATACCGAAAAAAAGTAAGTGACAAAGAATTTATAAAATTGGAAGCTGATTTGTTAAGTATAAATGACAACGGAACTTACCAATTTACTTTTCAAGACAATAGTGTACAACCCTTGCAAGGCTATCAATATTATTTACAAACAAAAGATTTGGTAGGAAACCTAAGTCCGGTAAGTGATATAGCTAAAGTAACTACCGTAGATTATTTTAAAATAAAAACCATTGCCAGGTTCGATGCGCAGGATACTACCAACGGTATTTACCTGCATTGGGCCAAGCTGCCCGGCCAGGCTTACTACAGTGGTTTACAACTGTTACGCAGCCGGCATGCCCTGCAGGATTTCGTAATTATAGATACACTTTCTATAAATGATACTTCTTATCTTGATACCAAATTATTAGCGAATACACAATACTATTATCAGCTTCGTACCCTGTTGGTAAATGATAATAACTATAAATACTTGCCTGCCGCTACTGCACAAGCTGCACATGAAAATAAAACTGCCGCAGGACTTATGGCACCTGCATTTATTAAAGTAACCGGTGGTAAAAATGGTGTTATTATAAGTTGGAAACATGCAGCGACACTTGATATGTTTGCCTATTATGTATACCGGGGTACTAACCCAAACAATATGCAAATGATAAGTGAGCCTGTACAAGATACCGTGTACACCGATACTACAAAAAACTTACAACCCGGCATGAATTATTTATACGCCGTATCTACAATGAACAATACGCAGCGGGA
>JANYFI010000136.1 GCA_025362765.1 Ferruginibacter sp.
TTTGAATCGAAAGACATAGTTATGTTGATTAGATGATTAATTAACTATTGATGTGGTGTAACAAAACAGTTTTTAGTAATTGACACTATCGGTAAACAATTGCTGTTGCATTGTATTTAATTTATCCAGTGTAAATAAAAAGCCAATGGCATTAAAGCAAACAACAAACAAATGACAACAGAATACACAACACCAGCCCCTATAATAATTGGCGTATAGCGTTTGTGGTTTACGCCAAATGTTTGAAAGGCACTTTGAAAACCATGCAGTAAATGCCAGCACAATGATATTACGCCAAGAATATAAACAAGAACGATTAACAAATTGTTTTCAAACACCAACTTCATTTCTGCATATAAATTATGTACCGCTTCGTTGTTGTACACATCCAGATTTACTTCGTCCAACGCCTTAATGCCACCCATTCCACCAAAACGGGATGGCGTCCAGAAATGATATAAATGCATTACCAAAAAGATAAGAATCAATGACCCAAGCAAACCCATGCTTTTACTGTACCACCTGTTATTACTGCTTGGAGTCACCACTGCATATTTAACAGGCCTTGCTTTTCTGTTTTGACTCCATAGTGTTAACCCTTGAACAATATGAATAATTAAAAATAGAAATAATCCCACCTCAGCCGTTCGAATGATTAGATTCGAACCCATAAAATGTCCCCAATGGTTAAACGTTTCGCCGCCATCATTAAAAAAAATCATGGAATTGATGGCACAGTGAACAACTAAAAAAAGGATGAGAAAAATACCGGTAAGCGCCATTATAAATTTCTTGCCGATAGAGGAAGTAAATAATAATTTCCAGGTCATATAGCTTGGGTTATTTTAGTAAATTGATGCAAAAGTACGTCAGTATGGTTCAAAAAATTATTTTATTGAAATTATTTACTCAATATACGTACCCACCTTTTTTGGATTTATACAATAGGTTAGTTTAATTGTTTTATCATCCAGTTATCTACCTGTTGAAAAACAATTTCGGGTTTCAGTGTTCTCCACTGGGGAAAATCAAGCAAGGCGACATAGTTGGTTAGTCGTGCCTTATTAAAATCGTGCTGGCTTTGGGCAGGCATATTTAAAATTACAACCCAGCCATTGTCATCTTCCAATTGCTCCCGCCATTCTTCATAATAACTATCATCGCTGCTATGAAAATTCAACACATTTTCAGCGATAAAAATAAACTTATAGATTCCCTGTAAATAGAGGATGTCTGTGATATCCCGGCGCAAGGTCATGATATCATTTTCAATAGCATCATTCCATTCGCCCAGCAATTCAATGATAGCATAGTGCTGATCGTAATCAGTAAAAAGGATTTTCATGTACAGAGTTCTACTGCCGAATTCGTCCCATTGCGGGTGGATGTAGTAGTTGTAAACTTTTTGGGAAAATTCAAATTCGCTGTATTCACGGCCAAAAAAAGGAGACCGATTATCTTCTTCGGCGATATATAAATGACGCCAGTTATAGTAAGGTTCGATATTTTGCACAATAAAGAAATAAAATTATCAGGTGGTAAAATTAAATCATCAAGCTGATAAATTTGTTCTTTGCAAAAAAAAGCTACACCTGGGTGCAGCAGCTATATTCAATAACCCAATAAAATATTTTATTCTACAACCATTTTCCCGGTGAAGGCAACGCGTTTATTTTGATCAACTACATTAATCATGTAAGATCCCTTGGCCTGCATTCTGGCAAAATTAATTGTTGTTGTTTGTGCTGCGTTTGCAAGGTTAAGTACCTGTGATTGAATTGGCCTTCCTGCCAGATATGTAACGATAATGGTGTACCTGCCTGCATTCCCGCTGCTTACAAGTGTATTCTTTACTGAATGGGCATCTATAATACCTACTGTCGGCTCTTCGTTTTTACCATGTAGTACCCTCACTTTTTCTACTAACAATTCGTGTATATCTTTCTAAACACCTTTCTTTTTCCAGGCTGAAAAATAGTAGTACACTATTTTCCATGGAGCAAAATCACCCTGCAACATACGCCATTGACAAACTGTTTTAACCAGGTAAAGTATACCATTGATTATTGACCGTAAATCATATTTTTTTTTCTTGCTAAATCAAAGTTATTTGATATAATTTGCCATTGGTTATTGCTTAAATCTGTTGGATAAGTTGTCATACTAATTGAGTTTGTAGTTATTCACAATTAGTAAAACCTTTCTTCAGTTAGGCAAATAACTATTTTATACACTTTTGCACATACACTATTTTTCAATCCCATTTTTAGACAGTCTCTTAGCTATGGAAAGATTTGATCGCCGATTTTATAAAATGATTGTAACTGTCAGGTAAACTTAATTTTTACGTAATTTTGCCGCTCTAAAAATAAACAATGCAAATCCAAATATTAAAATCTAAAATACACCGGGCGGTAATTACAGAAGCTAACCTCAATTATGTTGGCAGCATCACCATCGACCAGGACCTGATGGATGCGGCAAATTTGATAGAAAATGAAAAAGTGCAGGTGGTAAATGTAAATAACGGTAACCGTCTTGAAACGTATGTTATAAAAGGCGAGCGTGGCAGCGGTACAGTATGTTTAAATGGTGCCGCCGCAAGGCTGGTACAGGTAGGCGATATTGTGATCATCGTATCATACGCCTACATGGAAATGGACGAGGCCCGCACTTACGAACCTATCTTGGTTTTCCCGGATACGGATAATAAGCTGCTTAAATAACTTAGTTTTCTATATTAACCGCAATTGTCTTCCTGCTAAACGTTAAC
>JANYFI010000150.1 GCA_025362765.1 Ferruginibacter sp.
GCCGGGCTTTACGCTGCAAGTACGGCACAGATATGGCCCCACCCACCTCCCTTTTGGGGAGGTGGGTGGGGCCATCACCGGGCATTCCGCTACAATCCCTAACGCAACAGGTTATTCCTTATCAGATACGCCCGCTGCCTCAAAGCTGGCCATCTCATTTACAAAAGCAACGGCACTTCTTATAAGGGGTATTGCAAGCGCAGCACCGGTTCCCTCGCCAAGGCGCATACCCAATTGCAGCAATGGCCGGGCATTTAAGTGCTGTAACATGGTGCGGTGTCCCTGCTCATCACTTGCATGTGCAAAAATGCAAAAAGATAATACAGCTTCGCTGATAGCCCTGGCTATTAACAAAGCCGCTGTCGCAATAAACCCATCTACCACAATCAGCATGTTTTGTCTGGCAGCCTCCAGGTACGCACCTGCCATCATTGCAATTTCTAACCCGCCGATTTTACCCAATAATTCATATACTGAAATGGTTGCTTTTTGCAACTGATGAAAATCGCTGACGGCCTGCAGGGTATCTATTTTTTGTTGCAGTTGTTTATCATTCACACCTGTTCCCCTGCCTGCGCAGGCTGTTAGCGGAAGCTGTAGTAAATGGTGCATAATGAGTGCCGCAGACGAAGTATTACCGATGCCCATTTCACCAAAACCAATGGTATTACAACCTGTATCCGCAATGTCGGCCACAATATTTTTACCTTTCTCCATTGCCAGGTGCACTTCTGCTGCAATCATGGCATTTTCGTGTAAATAATTAGCGGTGCCCATTTTTATTTTAGCATGTATAAGGGGTAAGCTTTCATCGAAGATAAAATTCACCCCTGCGTCGGCCACAGCCAATGCTATATAGTTTTGTTTGCAGAACACATTTATAGCAGCGCCTCCCTGTATAAAATTAAGCACCATTTGTGCTGTAACAGCCTGTGGGTATGGATTTACCAAACCGGTAGCCGCAATGCCATGGTCTGCTGCAAATACTACTATGTGCGGATTTACAATTTTTGGCGACAAGGTGTTTTGAACAACCCCTGCTTTTAAAGCGATCGTTTCCAGCATGCCCAATGCGCCGGTGGGTTTTATTTTATTGTCAATTTTTTGTTGCAGTTTTTGTTGCAGACTTTCATTCATAGCGGTTCTTTTTGGGTAACTAATATTAATACAAATCGCAAAACCAACACTGTATTGCGTTACTTTAAATCAACTGTTGGTTACAACTTTCATTTACATTGGTGGGTATCTTATATTGGTTGATAAAAATATCCCGGCCTGACAAGAAAGGTTTATCGTTTACAAGAGAGGTATGTTCCATGCATTTAGTTTAGTGTCCGAAGCCATCTTTAATTTTAGCAGCGAATTTTTCTGTGTTGTATGCTGTTCGCAATGCTTTGATACAATTGACACAAATACAGTAAAATGAAACAGGCAGTTGTTAGCTGCCTGCAATAAAAATTACAACGAAAAACTGAGGCCCGCCATTACATTAAACTTACGGCTGTTATAACCAACAACATCAAAGTATTGCTGGTTAGTAATATTGCGTAAATCAACAAATGCACGAAGCTGTTTGGTGAAACTATATGCTGTATAAAAATCAACCGTATAATATTGTGGCATCAACGCTGGACCAGCATCGTACATTCCTTTTAACCTGCTGCCTACAAAACGAAAAGAAGGCATTACTGTTAAGCCGGTTGCCGGTTGCAACGTTAGTGTACTATTAAAGCTGAAATTTGGACGACGGTAAAAGTTGTTAACTTTCTCATTGCCATTTTTACCCTGGCCGTCAACATAGGTAAAATTATTTACCCAGTTACCAATTTTACCAATGGCTGTAGTACTTTCCAGTTCAAAGCCATAATCGTTTTGTTTATCCCGGTTAATATATTGACTGGCATAAGTTACGAGGTCAGAATAAAAAATTATCAGGTGCCTGATATCTCTTTTAAAAGCCACAATCCTTAAGGAATTGTTTTTGTTATTGGTAAAAGATTGCATGCCCAATTCGTAATTGTTGCTTTCTTCAGGTTGCAGATCTTTATTGCCGTACTCGCTGTATAACTGGTACAAGGAAGGTGCCTTGTACGCAGAAGACACATTAATAAACACCCTTGTATTTTCATCAATATTATAAGACGGGTTGAATGAAAAAGTGGCATTGCTGCCATAGATATTATGTTGATTGTAACGTATGCCCCCTTCTACATTAAAGCCATGCAGGTTCAACAGCATTAAAGAAGCATACACCGCATAGTTGTTTGTTTTGGCGCTGTCTTTGCCAAGGGCAGATGAATATCCATAATCAAAATCCCGGCTGTAGCCATTGCTGGCTTGAATGGTATTTTGAGCACTGCGCTGAAAACCCGCAACCAATGATAATTTACTGCTGAGTGATACATTACCAAACAATTCAGACACATACGACTTACCCTTAAAATCTGCCCGGTAAAAATCTCCATTGTCTGCGGCAGCAGTGGTATCATTTAATAAAGTACGGTGGGTATTAACGAGCGTATTGCTAAAATGAAGTGACGCGTTTTTTAATTTGTAAACTAAAGTAAGTGAATTGATGAAACTGGTATTGACACCGGTATAGTCTTTATCATCTTTAAACGCACCAGCATCCAAACTACTGTTATACTTTCCGTAATTCGTCATGCCGGTGATGGACAATTTTGGTGAAAAATAATAGCCAAGATTTGCCTGTATGTTATTTTGTTTAAACCCATCCTTATCAAACGTATTGCCGCCTGTGCTGTCATAGGCAGATGAAAACCCTTTGCTATCAGTATGATTGTAATTGAGGTTATAAGTAAATTTATTAACCCTGCCGTTGAGCCCGGCACCGGCTTTAAAAGTGTGGTAGCTGCCGTATGCGATATTGGCCGAAGGTGTAATTTTTTTTGCACCACCTTTTTTGGTAATGATGTTGATTACGCCTGCCACAGCATCGCTGCCCCATAGTGTACTTTGTGCACCTTTTAAAATTTCAATTTTTTCAATCTGTGCAGGGCTGATGTTATTTAAATCAAATGAGTTATTAATCAGCGACGGATCGTTTACCGGCACGCCATCCAGCAAAATAAGCGTGTTGCCGGATGCAGCGCCACGCATATACATTTCCTGGTTGGTACCCAGTACATTGTTAGCGCCGTTAATGTACACTCCTGCCTGGTAATTCAATATCTCCGTAAGTGTTTTATCCACATTGCGTTGCAGTGTGGCCTGGTCAATTACCGTAACAACCTTACCCGTTTGCGACTGCTTAATGGGCGTTTTTGTGGCGGTTACTACCACTTCATCCAATGTTTTTTTTGTACTGTCTTGTGCGTACAAATGACTACTGATAATTACAGCAGTCACCAATAAAATTTTCTTTTTCATTTTTTGAAAAATTTTTTTTTGTGACTGCTTCCGGAAAATTACAATGCCGGTAAACTAATACGCAACATTGTGTAGAAATATAAATGCTTTACAGCGCTTACACTCCATGCCTTTCGCCCGAAAGCCGTGAATGATTAAATATGATAGCTGGCAGGTCTTCTGGCTCGAAGCATTATTGAAACCTTCCCATTCCGTATTGGTTGGAACAGTGGTGAAACTTCAACAATTTTACTCATCCTAAGCCTCCCGCCGCGGCGGGGAGGGGGTTGGAGAGGCTTCTTACAGCTACGGGGATAGCGCCGGAATTACACCGGCTTCCCTTTTAATTCTTCGCATTGAAGCGGAGAAACCAAATTCGTTGCAAATGTAGGGAGATTGATTTTCAATATCTAAAATATTCAAGCTGCTTACAGTAAACAAAAGGGCAGCGTAAAAACTTTTCTTTACAACATAAAAGAAACATGCACCATCAGTCTGTTGCCAGATTTTACAAAACCGCTTGCTAAATTTTGAGACAATGCCTTTTGAAAATTTCCACCAATGGCTATCTTTTTAAAACTCACTTCTACCCCGGCAGTGCCTGATAAAATATTACCGCCGGAGACATCCACAGCAAACTTATTATCAATATCTTTTTTAGAGTTTTCAAATAACACACCGGCATTGGAAGCAATCAGCACTTTTTTGCTTATGCGGAATTTATAGTACGCCTGCGCATTTATACTTCCTTTGTTGCCGTAGCTATATTGATATTTATTGGCGGTATTTATTTTATAAGTAGCGGCTACATTTATGCCGGCATCCTGCAAACGGACATCGTACATCGCATTCAACATGAAATCTACACTGGCAGTTCCTAACTGAAAAAGATTGGTATTTTGTGTGTTGCCCGATTTATCTGCCGGGTTGTATTTTCCCGTGGGTAATTTTAAACCGCCGCCTATCCATAAGCTCTGCACCAATAATTTGCTCGAGTTGATGGTTAATTTTTTATTGAGCAGTTGATAATAGCCTGCAACTGTAATATCACCAATGCCGCTTTTTGAATTGGTAACGCCCTGGTTACTGCGTTCATTAAAACTATATGGCACCGATGCCATGACCCTAAAGTTGTTCCCTATCGTCCAGCCGCCCCATAACTCTGTTGTTCTGTACACTTCATTTGTGGTAAGATAGGTAATGGCGCCACCTGCACCAATATGCGTTTGCAGGGCATTGTAACGGTACCGCAGCCCAAAAATATGTTTGGTAAAATCCGGTAAAATACCAATGTAATTGCTTCCTACGCCACATCCACATATATCGCAGGCTTTTGTTTGTACAAAACACATCACTGCTACGGTTACTATAAATATTTTTTTCATCCTAAGTAATTTATTGTTCTGAAAACCGGGCATCTGATAAAAAAGCCCGGTCGTTTAATGTATTTAAAAAAGTCAATAATTTTATTCTTTCTGTTGCATTTAATAAAATGCCCGGTGTACTATTCTGTTGCAGCAATACATCCAGGTTGGGTGTAATTTGTACTTGTTTTGTATAATGATCCAGCACCGCATCGAGTGTAAAAAACCTGCCGTCATGCATATAGGGTGCGGTAAAAGCAAGGTTGCGCAAACTCGGCACTTTAAACCTGTACCTGTCTGCATCATTTTGTGTAATCAGGTAGCGGCCTTCATCATTTACATTACTGATGCTGATACCATTGTTGCGAAAAGACTGGTCTGTAAACAACGGCTCTTTGTGGCAACTGCTACACCGCTCTGTAAAAATATTGTACCCGGCTTCTTCAGCTGGTGTAAATAATTTTCCACCTTCTTTTCGCATCACGCTATCGTATTTGCTGTTGCTGCTTACACACATTACCATAAACTGGCTCAATGCTTTTAAAAAGGTACTGGTGGTAATTTCTTCCGTACCAAAAGCCTTTTTAAACAATGGCGGATATGGTGGTGTATTGCGTAGTTTATTCAATACGTTAGCCATTGTTTCTTCCATTTCTACATGATTGGTTATTGGCACTATTGGCTGCAGGTCCAGATCAACCACACCACCATCCCACATAAAACTGGTACTCCATGCAAGGTTCATTATGGGAGGCGCATTTCGGGTAC
>JANYFI010000167.1 GCA_025362765.1 Ferruginibacter sp.
ATCCAGATCACTATAAAAGGAGCTGCAAAAATCAGCGATACAGGCGCATACATTGTGAGGTAAATTAACAAGGCAAAAGAAAGAAAAGGGCCAAACCACATGGTAGCATATACGGCTGCAATGGTTTTTTTATTATTGAGCGTGCTGTGATAGGGGTTCCATTGCAATAAATGCTTATGGCTTATAAACATACGCCACAGCGTACGCAGGATGGCATCGGTATTTGAAATGGCTTCGTAGGGCAAACAAAAAAGTTCAATTACATATTGGTAAAACTGATCGCTTGCGGCCCGAAAAGAATAAATAAAATGTTGTGAAAATAATTCGTCTTTAGGCCGGTTAATGATTGACCAGCAAAAACCGATAATGGAAGGCAACAACACAATCAGTGATACTGCCATGGTCCAGAACAATGGTGCCGGTGAAAATACCCAGCCATATAAAAGCAATAACAGCAATGCCTGTTGTACCAGGCTGCGGCGAATGTTATCAAAAATTTTCCATTTGGATAATAAAGACAAGGGGTTTTTTACGATCTTTTTATTGGAAGCAGGTACAAAGGGCAAAACCCAGTTAGCTATTTGCCAGTCACCCCTTATCCAGCGGTGCCTGCGTTGCATATCCGTACTGTAACGGGCGGGATACTCTTCATACAGCTGCACGTCAGTAATAAGTCCCGACCGGGTATAACAACCTTCTAAAAGATCATGGCTTAAAATGGAATCATCGGGCAATACATTTTGTAAAACCTCTTCAAACGCGGCCACGTTGTAAATGCCTTTACCAATAAATGATCCTTCTTTAAAAAGATCCTGGTATACATCAGAAGTGGCCCTTGTGTATGGATCGGTACCCGGCTCGTTGCCATGAATTTTTGCATAGATAGAACTGTGGTTGCCGGGCAAACTGTTGCTAACCCTTGGCTGCAATATGGTGTACCCGCTGGTTACCCGCTTTTTCTTCGGGGAATATTGCGCTACATTTAAAGGATGGGCCATAGTGGCGACCATTTTCCAGGCGGCATCTCTTGGCAAAGCCGTATCTGTATCAAGCGTAATAATATATTTTACTGCGCTATAAACAGCTTCTTCTCCCACAATCTGTGAAAAATAATTTTGTCCTCTGCCCAATATTAAGGCGTTTAATTCGGCTAACTTTCCGCGTTTACGTTCAAAACCCATCCAGATTTTATCCTTTGCATTGTATTTTCGGTTGCGGTGAAAAAGAAAAAACGTGTCATTACCTGTGCGGTCATACTTTCTGTTGAGTTCAATAATTTTAGTGCGGGCTGTTTCCACCAGTAAATCATCGCCGGGTACATTTTCGGTGGCAGCATCGTTAAAATCTGTTACCAGCGCATACTGCAGGTATTCATTTCGGTTGGCTAAAAAACGCACTTCCAGTCCTTCTGTTAAATCGTTGATGCCGCTTACAGAACTTAAAATGGTCGGGATGACCACCATGGTGCGGTTTTGCTCTGGTATGCCTTTTGAAAAATCCATCCGGGGCAATAAAAATGGTTTGGCAATCATGTTGGCCAGCCAGTTTACAAGTGATACCGACAACCGGCTGGTAGCCAATAAAATTAAAACACTCATTAACACCAACAGCTTATCGCTTACGCCTTCCAGGTAAGTAATGTAAACCAGGTACCATGACAGCAACGCAGCCATTGCCACAATGCTGCCTGCGTAATTCAGGAACGGAACATTGTTAAAAATATTTTTGCATTTATCCAGCACACTATAATGCATTTTAGCCTGCTGCTCCATTTTGCCAAGGCCTTCGCAGGTAAGAAAATAACCCACGTGCATCAACCTGGGATCATCTGTTTTTTCAGCGTTTTCCTTCGCAAGCCCCACTGCCATTTCCGCCACTTCTTTTTCTGTAAGGTTACTTTTTTTTGCAATCTTTTCTACTACATGCCTGTAATTATCCCGGGTATAAAAATCCATTTTTCCATATACACCATTAATATCCTGGCGAAGTACCTGCTCTACAATACTGGTATTTTCTACAAATTCCCGCCAGTCGGTAGTACTTAAAAAACGGAGGCTGCTGATGCTATTGCTGATGGATACCTGGTCGGCAGCCTGCTTCTGGTTTTCCTGGTGTATCAGTTCATTGCTGCTAAGGCTTTCTTCAGATAAGCGTTGTTCTATCCAGTTGAGGGGTAACGATAGCGCATTGCCTTTTTCCTGCAAACGCCGCGTTAATTCGGCAACAAAAGCGCTATCCATAGGAGGCTCGCTTCTTGCCATATCCGCTATCACCAGTACAAGGTTTTTAGGATCATTTTCAGCAGCATCAATCATATTATCCGCCCATTTATTAGCAAGTGTTTTGTTAATAATGTCGCTGGCGATTTGTATCGATAACCTGCGAAGATTTTCTATTAAGGCCAGTCGCAACATAATGGGGATTGCCCATAATTCGCCTAGTTTTAAAAAAGTATTGGTTTGGTAGGCGGCAACAAAACCTGCAAGGCTATTAATGTCAACATGGCCGTCACTATGGGAAATAATTTCCACAGCGATATCATATACCCTTGGCAATCCGGCAGATTCTCCTTTTAAAAGCTGCGGCAACCCTTTACTATATCCTTTAGGTAAATGTTTTTTTCCCGTATATATCTGCTCTTCAATGAGGTAAAAATTGTCCAGTAGCCACTCGCCTGCGGGCACAATCCTGGTATTGTTTTTTACCGCGTCAGTCAGTGCCGCATGCACCTCTAAAAGTATATGCTCATTTTCCGCCAGTCTCTTCAGTAACTGTTCCGAAGGGTGCTCAGAAATGAGCTGGTGTTTTCTGGAAATTGCACTGGCGTGTTGTTCCAGTTGCTGTTCGGTAAATAATTCAGATCGTAAAGGGGGCCTTTCATCGGCATATTTATCAGAACGGCTATCTCCAAAAATAGGTTCAATTATATTTTTCTTTAAAGCGGCAATAGCCTGAGGCAACATTTCAAAGAGGTCAGTTTGTTGATTTTTTCTTTGATTACTCGTCATTTTTTTGCTGATTTTAATAGTACATACCCGGTAAACAGGCTCTTCAATTTTCTTAATACGGAGTACCAATATCATGCCTTGTAATTTTTTAAAAATTGAGCACATAATTTGTTTTAATCAATTATGTGGCGGTGCCGATATTATTTCCTTTAAAAAGATTGTGCAGACCAATATTTGCTTATTTTAGTTGTACAACAATAGAATCGCGTTTAATTATACATTTCATACAATGCCGGATCTGAACGTACGAATCTCTTTACCGTTTGAACAAACCTTTCTTTCAGGATCTGGAGAAATGAGGCAGTTAATACGTGAAAAAAACTGGACTGATGCAGTATTGGGCCAACCTGCTCAATGGCCACAGAGTTTGCGTACCGCAGTAAGTATTTTGCTTGGCTCAAAACTGCCGATGTTTTTATGGTGGGGTAGCGAATTAACCTGTTTTTACAATGATGCCTACAGGCCTTTTTTAGGGCAAGATGGAAAGCATCCCCAAATATTAGGCATGCCCGCCAGGGATGCCTGGAAAGAAATATGGCCGGTAATAAAACCCCTGATAGACGAAGTGTTGAAAACCGGCGAAGCAATCTGGCGGGAAGATCAGTTAATTCCTATTTTTCGTAACGGCACTTTGGAAGATGTGTACTGGACGTTTAGTTATAGTGCAGTAATGGATGAAACCGGAAATCCCGGCGGTGTATTGGTTATGTGTACAGATACTACAGCAATTATAAAAAGGAAATTACTGATAAGTACCGGCGAAACAGGCGATGGCACCTCTTTGGGAACCCAGCTTGATTTTGTTAACACGTTTAATGAAAGTGAAAGAAAATTCAGGAATACGGTTATGCAGGCGCCTGTGGCCATCGCGGTTTTTAGAGGCCCCTCTTTTATTACCGAAACAGCCAATAAGATATTCCTGGAAATGGTAGGTAAAAGTGAAAGTGAATTAATTGGAAAACCATTGTTCAACATATTGCCCGAAGTAAGGGAAGCCGTGGAAGCTTTGATGAAAGGCGTATTCGAAACAGGCATCATCCATACTATTTCAGAATATTTAGTGCCTATCAACCGTTCAGGTAAAATAGAGGCTACTTTTTTTAATGCAAGTTTTGAGTCGTTAAAGGAAGCGGATGGTAGGGTATCTGGTATTATTATAATTGCCAGTGAAGTAACCCATTTGGTGAATGCAAAGTATAAGCTGGCCGAAAGTGAAAGGCATTTTAAGCATATGATTATGCAATCACCCATTCCTATGACCATTCTTCGCGGCCGTGAACTGGTGATTGAAATTGCCAATATTGCGATGTATAAAAATATTTGGCGACAGGACGAAAGTGAGGTACTGGGCAAAAAGATACTGGAAGTATTTCCTGAACTGGAAGGCCAGAAATTCCCGGCATTGTTACTGGAAGTGTTGGACCGCGGGGTGCCCGTTCGGGAAAATGAATCGGTAGCTTATGTGCAGCGGCACGATGGATTGAAGAAATTTTATCTTGATTTTGAATATGCACCGCTCTTTGATGCTGTTGGTACTGTGTCAGGAGTAATGGTTACTGTAAACGATGTTACCGAAAAAGTAGAAAGCAGGTTGCAGCTGGAAGTAGAGGAAGGACGGTTACGTTTGGCAATAGAAAGCACCAGGCTGGCTACCTGGGATTTAAACCTGCTCTCCGGCGAAATTATACATACGGGTAGGTTGGCTGAAATATTTGGCTATCCTGCAGATGCTGTTCTTTCTCACCAGCAAATGCGCAGGCATATTCATCCGGATGATTTACACAACGTGGTGGAAAAAGCCTTTAGTGAAGCCCTTACATCGAGTATTTACCATTATGAAGCAAGAGTAATCAGGACGGATAACTCTATCCATTGGATCAGAACAAACGGCAAAGTAATATATACTGATGAGCAGCAGCCCACCCGGGTGATAGGTACGTTACTGGATATTACGGACGATAAAGTGATTCAGGAAGAAGTGTCTCGTTTGGCTGCCATTGTACAATCTTCTGCCGACGCCATCATTAGTAAAAAGCTTGACGGTACCATTAGCACCTGGAACAAAGCGGCAGAAAAAATGTTTGGCTATACCGCGGATGAGATTATCGGTCGGCCAATTTCAATACTGATTCCCCCCGAACGGATGGCGGAGGAACAGAATATTTTAGAAAACATTGGTAAAGGCAGGGGTGTATATTCCCTTGAAACAAAAAGGATAAAAAAAAGTGGGGCGGAAGTAGATATATCTGTAAGTATTTCTCCCATAAAGGATAACAACGGTAAAATTATCGGGGCCTCAAAAATAGCCCGGGATATTACAAGACAAAAACAAATAGAGATACAAATTGCTGCAAGTGAAGAGCGGTTCAGGCTATTGGCCAATTCCATGGCGCAGCTTATCTGGACCAGTGATATTAATGGTAAAATGACTTACTTTAACCAGGCAGTATATGAGTTTTCCGGGTTGAATTTTGAGCAACTGCAAACTGAAGGCTGGCTGTACATGTTACATCCCGACGACAAGGAAGAAAATGCAAAACGCTGGCAATATGCAATTGATACCGGTGAAGATTTTATTTTTGAACATAGATTTAAAAAACAGGATGGCACCTACCGGTGGCAGTTAAGTAGGGCGCTACCACAAAAAGACGCTGCCGGTAAAATACAAATATGGGTGGGTACCAGTACTGATATAAACGATATAAAAGAAAACGAACAGCAAAAAGATTTTTTTATCAGCATGGCGAGTCATGAATTAAAAACACCTATTACTTCTATAAAAGGATATGTGCAGATTTTAATGGCCATGTACAGTAAAAAAGGCGACGATTTTTTAAGACAATCCCTGGAAACAGTTAACAAACAAATAATTACACTAACCACATTGATTGCAGATTTACTGGATATGTCAAAAATAAAGTCAGGCAGCCTGCAACTTAACATGGAGTCTTTTTGTTTAAATGATCTGGTAAAAGAAACAGTACACGAAATTCAACACATCGAACCGGATTGTAGTATCAAATTCATTCCGGATGAAGATGTCAATGTGTACGCCGACCGTGGCCGAATAGGGCAGGTGTTGATCAATTTTTTAACCAATGCTACCAAATACTCGCCCAACTGTCATGAAATAACGGTTACCAGTAAGCTAACGCCCAATGAAGTAGTGGTGGCTGTTGCAGACTCAGGCGTAGGCATAAGCAAAGCGGATCAGCAGAAAATTTTCCAGCGCTTTTACCGGGTGGCTGGAAAAGATGAAAAAACTTTTCCAGGTTTTGGGATTGGTTTGTTTATTGCTGCTGAAATTATACAACGTCATGACGGAAACATAGGCGTTGAAAGTGAACTTGGCAAAGGAGCTGTTTTTCATTTTTCACTGCCTTTAAATAACTATGAAAAAACCAATATCTAACTATGCAAAATGAACAATTTCATATACTGGTGATAGATGATAATGCAGATATTTTATTTATGATAAAAGCGATGCTCGAAATGAAAGGATATAAAATAACAGCCAGGGATAATCCTGAAAATATTATAGTTTTTATGGAAGCGTTAAAGCCCGATCTTATATTAATGGATATGCTGTTGTCTGGAGCTGATGGACGCGAAGTGTGCAAAAATTTCAAGGTAAATAAACAGCTTTCAAATATTCCGGTTATTATGATATCGGCCTTGCCAGATGCAGCCGGCAGTTGCATAGAATCTGGCGCTGATTATTTTTTAGGCAAGCCGTTTGAAATGAAAGATCTTTTTCACACAGTCAGCACTGCATTGGCAACGGTAAACAATTAATTATACTAAGAAGCTGTTTGAGTTAATTATTTTTGTTACCAGCTTTAGTTCCCTGTGGCATCATCGTTGTGTCACTCCCTTATACGGCATACCTTTTTTGAACTTTAATTATGCAATAGGAAAAATATTTTATTTAACTCAAACAGCTTCTAAAATGTATTGCTTACGGAAAGTAAAATATAAATGCGCCAGCCCTACATGTTTGTTATGGCTGGGATTAAAACGGATTTATTTTTTGAATTGGTTAAAAATATCCCATGGATATTAATTGCAATGAATTAATATTCGTCCTATCTGCCAGCATCAGCGTTTGTATTTTGTTTTGTACTAATTAAATTAATCACCTCTTTATATCATTCATTAAAGTAAAAAATAAAAAAACATGAAAAAAGTATTAACCATTCTTTCCATAGCGAGTTTGCTAATTGCTACAAACAACACGTTTGCCCAGGAAAAGAAAGAAGATAAAAGTAAAAGACCCAGCCCTCCCGCAAAAGTTGAACAGACAATTGCATCTGGCGCAGTGATTACTATTGATTATAGCCAGCCTTCAGTAAAGGGCCGTACCATTGGCAAAAACCTTGAACCAAAAGGTGACGCTGTTTGGCGTACCGGTGCCAATGAAGCAACCATATTTGAAACAACTAAAGCGGTTAAAATAAATGGCCAGGATTTACCTGCAGGTAAATATTCCTTATTTACTATTGCAGGAACAGGCGAGTGGACAATTATTTTTAATAAAACCTGGAACCAGTGGGGAGCCTTCGATTATAAAATGTCTGAGGACTTTTTAAGAGCGAAAGCCACTGCAACAAAAGAATCCTCATTTGCTGAAAAAATGACTTTTACCATTGCAAAGGATGGTACAGTCGATTTGCTTTGGGGAGATAATAAGGTAACTTTTAAAGTAGAATAACTTTTCGGAATGCTAAAAAAACGTGCAGTAGAAGGCTGCACGTTTTTTTTGTTGGTACTAATAACTAAAGCCATCAATCCACCTATCCTGATGCCCGCTGAAGCGTTTGGTAAAGGAGAAAATTAATCCGGTTTAATCCGTGCATCCGGCGTCATTCATATTTCTATAAAGTTTGGCACGGCTTTCCCCTTATCAATAAAAACATTTGTATGAATAAAACACCCGATCCTATAATGGAGCACGAAGAAGTAGCCGGCAATTCTGATAGTAAAATCGATCAGGATTTTAAAGGATTTCCACATGGAAATGCGGCTGAAAATATTATCAACCCATCCACCAGGGAAGAAAAAAAAGTAGCCGCTGTAGATTTGACTGATGGAGAAAAAGTCAACAAAAAATATGAAAAAGATGAGCAGGAATCGGATGGTTCCGGAGGCGCATTTGGCGGAACAGAAAACATGCGGGATGATGATTAATTATTTTACCGGATGCGCCTTTTGGCCCAAACCCTGCTAAGCAAGGCTTTTCCGGAAAGTACCACTAACTCCAAAGTTTTAAAATCGTATGCAGCATGCGCCCAGGTAAGGCCGTATGCTACGGCTGCATCAGTAGGTACAAAAATATGAGGAACACCGAAGCTGTCTCTTGCAATGGTAATGCAGGCGGGATTTATCTGTGCCTTTATTGAAACGGATAGTATCAGGAACACGAAGAGTAAAAATTTTGATTGCTACATTTGACCGTTGTTACAAATGCCTCAAACAAAAAAGTCCCGCATATGGCGTGACTTTTTTGTTTGAGGTGATCTTTCATATTATGCATTTACAGCATGATGCAAGTCCCTGTATTTTTTGATAAGATTGTGTGCGATTCTCAACGTTGCCTGCTGGCTGGTAATAAGCTGACGTACTTCGATTGTCATGTCAGCGTCTGATGCTAACGCTGCATTATACGCCTTTTGAGCTGCATCTTCTCCATACTCGCATGATTCCAATACTGATTGGCGCTCATGACCGGTAAAAGTTGCTTTCACATCCATCCAGGTACGATAAATTTTACCACTAGTGGTAGTGTCTGTAGTAGCTTCGCCACCGGTTTTATTCACTTCCTGTGTTAATTCCGCTGCGTATTTTCTACTGTCATTGGCCATGCTTTGGAAGATAGCCTTTAGATCTACATCCAAATCTTTTGTTTCTTCAATGGCTTTTTCGTAACCTGTAACGCGGTCATTATTGATTTCGATGAGGTCATTTAAAACCTCTACAATTTTGTCATTTGTTTGCATAAAATGTTATTTTAGAATTAACTAAAATCTAAAAGTATGCCATCCATTTTTTAGATAGAAATATGCCAAGGGCAAGGATTTTTTTGCCTGTTTTGTTTCCCGGTTGGGGAAAAAATACCTTTATAATTACTACGAAGAAATTTAACAAAATATCAGTGTAATTTGGCTGCATGAAAAAGCAATGGTTTATTTTATTGGTGATAGTCTTGTGTAGTTGTAGTCAAAAAAAATATGACACCCCGCATGTGCTGATTAATACCAGCTATGGTGAGGTGATAGTGGAATTGTTTCCTGATAAAGCACCGATAACTACCGCTGCTTTTCTATTATATGTAGATTCCGGTTATTATAAAAACAGCTCATTTTACAGGGTGTTGAGTAATGAAAATGTGCCCGCCGATTTTAACACAGGCCTTATCCAGGGAGGGTTGTTTACCACCAACCCTGCGCTGTTAAACCGTATCCCGGGTATTGCGCATGAAACAACCAGTACAACACATTTGTCACATACAAATGGTACTATTTCCTTAGCCAGAACGTCCCCCGGAACAGCCAGTACAGAATTCTTTATCTGCATCGGCGATCAAACACAATTTGACAGCAACCGGGCGCAGGACAGTCTTGGATTTGCAGCATTTGGCCATGTGGTGGAAGGCATGGATGTGGTTAGAAGAATACAAAATAATCCGGTAAGGGGAGAAAACTTTACCGTGCCCATCCGTATTGAAAGTATACGAAGACTGTAATTTTTTTAACAACAGCTCTGGCGAAAAAATTTATCTCCATTCACTTGCGTTGTTTAGCAGGTCGATATTTTCTATAGTAAGTGTAAGCAATGCCGCATCAGTTAAACATTTCAGTTGATGCGTAGAGGTTTCACTGGCTAATAGGAGTTGTTACAGATGGTCTTGCAATAAGCCAGGCAATGGCTACGCTTGCGGGTGTGCTGTTGCAGGATGCGGCTACTTTTGTTCAGCCGAAAACATTTCCCCCAAGTGTTAGCGGGGCTATCTGTAAATCTGAATTACCTAATTGTCTGTATATCATAATTCAGTTCTATAATTAAGAAAGCTGTTGGTTGATAAAATCAATTTCTTCCGGTGTGAGTGATACGCTAATTGCTGTGGCATTTTGAACAGCCTGTTCTTTGTTTCTTGCGCCAACAAGGGCGATAGTAATGCCCGGTCTTTCCAACGTCCACCTGAGCACGAGTTGCGCCAATGTAGCGCCTTTGCTGTCGGCCAACGGTTTTATTTTTTGTAGAAAGCTGTTAGTTTTCGAAATACTTTCATGTGTAAAAAATTTATTGCCGGCACGGTGGTCCCCTGCTGCAAATTTGTAACCGGGTGTTATTTTACCCGTTAGTAATCCACGTTCCATAGGGCTGTAAGCGAGGATAGATTTATTGTGTGCTATACACCAGGGCAGCGTGTCTGTTTCTATGCTGCGGTTAACCATGCTAAAAGGAATTTGGTTGCTTACCAGGTGAATGGATTGTTCCGCTTCCGCCATTTGTGCGGCATTGTAATTACAAACGCTTGCGTACCGAACTTTGCCCTGTTTGATCAATGTGGCAACAGCTTCCATGGTTTCGTCAATAGGGGCGTGGTATCCGGCCAGTGAATCTGGTGCAAATCAATATAATCAGTGCCCAATTTTTTCAGGCTGTTATTGCATTCCTCAATTTAATATGCCTTGTGCAGTTACTGGCCATGTTTTCGGGATAGCGGGAAACGGAAAGGATACCGGCCCGCCATTGCAGGCCAGTATTGCATTTTAAACCAAAAAAAGAGGTGGTCCGATACGTAAAAAACAGGCAGTATAAAAATACCGCCCGTTAACGATTG
>JANYFI010000213.1 GCA_025362765.1 Ferruginibacter sp.
GAGTCTGTCACCATATTTTTCACTTCGATGTCGTCAAAAAAATGTTTTTGCGCAAAGCCCGTTACGGTGCTTTGTTTTACAAGCAAACCAAAAATAGCGGATGTTGTAAAACTGGCATCTGTTGCTGTTCCTTCTACAAAATAATTATTACCGGTTCCTGTTACATCAGTGTACAAAATCCAATGGCTATTAATATCCCTGGTTACTTTCAATTTTATTTTGTTGTTCAAACCGCTGCTCACCGAGCCATCTGCGCCATCAATTATTTTCACTTCGCCTGTTCCTGTATCTTTTCTGTATAAACTAATTTCATCGGTAGTGTTGCCGATACGGAGAAAATAGCCCGTGTTATCTTTTGCTAAAAGATCAGTTGAAGAAGCCGTTAAATACACGTCTGCATAATTGGCTGATGAAGTGGCAAATGCTAAGTTGATATACAATTCCCATTGTGCATTCAAAGCCAGCGTGGATGGCGTGGTGATGAAAAAACGGCTGTTGGCGACGGTATTGTTACTTTGTAACTGACCGGAATTATTTACAATCCAGTCTCCCACATTGGCCGTCCATACAGGATTTGCAGTAAAATTTCCATCTGAAAAATTTTCTGATAGTTGCGCCTGGCTTAACAGGTGCATGGCTAAAATTACCGGAAGGCAAAACAGGCGTTTATTAGGCATACTGACGGGTTATTCAAATACACGGAATATTTCTGCAGTACAAATATCAACAGTGAAACTACCTTTTACAACGATGTTTTTTTAGTGCAGCGTCTTAAAGATACTGTTTATTATTTTTTATTTATATCTATTTTTGACCTCTTTATAGATTTTTTACAGCATTTTACAAAAAATCAATTGATTAACTAATTTAGTATTGTTGAAAATGCTTTCAAATGCCAGATACTATTAATTTATTTTGGATGATGATAAAATAGTATTTAGTTTTGCAATCAATGATGATGATAAAACATACAAAAACAACTAAGAAACATTCCGGTAGCGGGAGGTAATAGTATTTTGTTTGTTACACAATATGCACAGCCTTCCGCTAAAAACGGGAGGCTTTATTTTGCCCTTCCTTTTTTTAAAAATGGGGTATCAATAAAATGAAAATCTTTAATCAAAATAAAAACTAAAACAAATGAAAGTTGCTGTTGTTGGCGCTACCGGCTTGGTAGGTTCTAAAATGTTGCAGGTGTTGGCCGAAAGAAATTTTCCGGTAACCGAATTAATTCCTGTTGCTTCTGAAAAATCAATTGGCAAAGAAGTGGAATTTAAAGGAAAGAAATACAAAGTAGTAGGTTACGAAGACGCCATTGCAGCCAAACCTGTTATTGCTATTTTCTCTGCCGGCGGGGGAACTTCCTTAACCCTTGCACCAAAATTTGCAGCAGCTGGTATTACAGTAATTGACAATTCCAGTGCCTGGAGAATGGATCCAACAAAAAAACTGGTAGTACCTGAAGTAAATGCCGGCGTGTTAACCGCAACTGATAAAATCATAGCCAACCCCAACTGCTCAACCATTCAAATGGTGGTAGTATTAAAACCATTGCATGATAAATACAAAATTAAAAGAGTAGTAGTATCTACTTATCAAAGCGTTACTGGCACCGGCGTTAAGGCCGTTGAACAATTGATGAATGAAAGGAAAGGCGTGGAAGGAGAGATGGCGTATAAATACCCGATTGATTTAAATGCTATCCCGCAGATTGATGTGTTTTTAGAAAATGGCTACACGAAAGAAGAAATGAAAATGACCCATGAAACAGTTAAAATAATCGGTGATGCCAATATAAAAGTAACGGCAACGACGGTACGTATTCCGGTAATGGGCGGCCATAGCGAAAGTGTAAACATTGAATTTGAAAATGATTTTGACCTGGCTGAATTAAGAGAGCTTTTAAGTAAGGCGCCAGGGGTGGTTGTGCAGGATGATATTGCTAATTTCGTTTATCCAATGCCATTAACGGCCCATGAAAAAGATGAAACCTTTGTTGGCAGAATCAGGCGGGATGAAACACAGCCCAATACATTAAACTGCTGGATTGTGAGTGATAATTTACGTAAGGGCGCCGCCACCAATGCGGTGCAAATTGCAGAGTACCTGCTGGAAAAAGAATTGGTGTAATTATTTTTTGATACCTTACATGCAGGATGCTACACTTTTCCGTGTAGCATCCTGTTTTAAAACAGAGCCTTCTTTGTAGTATAGTATTGAAAACCGCAAAGCTGGGGGTAAGAAGTTATACAACTCCACGGATTGCCGTGCAGCACATTACTTATTTAGTTTGTCTTTGTATTTTTTGCCCCAAAATTTTCTGTTTAAACTTTTTTACCTAAAGAATGTTGGCCAAATGTATATTTACTGATTCTTAACCGGAGATCAGGTTTATCCAAAAATGAAAAGGGCAATATTTTCTAAATAGTATTCATTTTTACATCAATTATAATTGTTTATGAGAAAATTTCAATTATTACTAACTATTGCCTTTGTGCATAGTACTGTTTCTTTTGCCCAGGTAAAAGAAATTTCAGGCAGGGTAACCAGCGCAAAAGATAATAGCGCTATTGAGGCTGTTACTGTTAGTTCAAAAAATCCAACAACGAATGTATTGAGTAATGCGGATGGCATTTTTTCAATAAAAGTAGGTGCCAAAACAACCAGGCTGCATTTTTCTTCCACTGGTTTTGAAGATCAGGATGTTACCATTGGATCATCGTCGGAACAACTAGTTGTTAAACTGGAGACTTCCCAAAAAACGTTGAATGAAGTGGTGGTAGTTGGTTACGGAAAAGCATTTAAAAAGGATATTACGGGCTCTATCACAAAAGTGGGCGCAAAAGAAATAGAGAATTTTCCTGCTCCAAGTTTTGAATCAGCCATCCAGGGAAAAGCAGCCGGTGTGGTTGTTAGTTCCGGCAGTGGCAAATTAGGTCAGGCCATTCAGATTAATATACGCGGTATTTCATCCATCTCCGCCAGCAGCCAGCCCTTGTACGTAGTAGATGGTTTGCCTATCACCACTACAAGTATGTCTGACGGAACCAATGACGATACCAACCCACTGGCGGATATAAACCCAAATGATATTGAATCGGTTGAAATTTTAAAGGATGCTTCTGCTGCTGCCATATTTGGCGCACGGGCTGGCAATGGTGTGGTACTTATTACCACTAAAAAAGGAAAATCAGGTGCAAAAACAACGATAGAATTAAGTATGAATCATGGCATCAGCAACCCGGCGAGAAAATTATCATTCCTCAACGCAAAGCAATATGTAGATTTAATGGAGCAATCTGCCATTAATGATGGCACTCATGATTTCAACAATAATTTAAGTGGTTAT
>JANYFI010000262.1 GCA_025362765.1 Ferruginibacter sp.
CAATAATGACAGTTTTGAAGAAAGTCTTTTTTCAATTCCCGCGGAAAAATTTAACACTGAAAAAGCATTTTTATTTCCCGCATAACTGTAGCCTTTCTCATAAGGAACGTTGTAGCTTACGTAGTAGTAATCGTATGCTTCCCTTTTCATTATATAAGAAGAAATACCGGTTGTCGCAAAATAAGTGATCCCGCTTTTTTGCAAAAAATTATAGCGCACGGTCACCGGAATATCATATATCAGGCACGCCGCATTTACTTTTACAATTTGCACCATGCTCAAATATGAACCGGCTTTTGGAGTGTAGTCGCCGGGGCCGGCAATATATTTTTTTGTGCCGGCATAAAAACCGGTTTGTATACTCATTTTTTTAGATAATTGGTAACCAATTCCCACGCCACCCGTGGCAGTGACTATATTATTTTTAACCGATAAAAAACGAACGCTGCCAATTTCACCTCCTACGGAAGCTAAGAAATAAAACCGTGACAATGAACTTGCTTTTGCCGTTTGCTTATTTTTGTCAGCAGCTTTTGTTTTAAAAATATTACTTTTCTCAGGCGTTTTCAAAACGCTTGAATCCGGAGATGCTATCCCCGGTTTATTATTTTTATCATCAGCAACGGGCTCTGCAATTTTTTCTACAGGAATAGCAGAAGTATTAATAGCGGCAGGTTCATCTACTAATATATCACCTTGGAAATCCATTTTTCCCGCAGTAATTTTTGATGATAGTTTTGATTTTTTTACAGCGACTAATTTTTTATTGTGGGCGGTATTTATTGTTATAGTTTTACGGCCAGCATTAAAAGATATCTTCTTATGAAAGTTCTTTGTTTTAGGTTGTGAAGTATTTAAAACGCCTATGGCATTAATAGTATCGTTGGTGTTAACCGGCAATTTATTAACTGACAAATTATTTTTCTGCAGTATACTATTGGTATCTTTTTCATTTTTATTGCCTGCTTCCACAGCTACCTCTTCAGCAGTTGTTACATTTAAAAAGTGTTGTTTTGCAACATTATTTTTTTGTAGTTGCGAAATACCGCTTCCGTTAGACGGCCTGTAATAAATGTAAATGGCCGTACCGGTAATAAATAACAATCCAAAGGTAAACCACCAAAACAAAAAGCGGCGCTTGCTATCATCTTTATTCAACCTTGCCTCCATGTCTGCCCAGGCATGCTCATCAAAAGGTGGCTCGCTGTTGGTAGCGGCCTCCCTAATACGGTCTTCAATATGATCAAACTGCTTTTTGCTCATAACACTTTATTGCTGCTTCGGCCAGCATTTTTTGAATATTTCCCTTTGCTTTGGAAAGATTGGATTTTGAGGTACCTACCGATATTTTTAGCCGGATGGCAATTTCTTCGTGTTTAAACCCATCAATTACAAATAAATTAAAAATGGTTTTATACATTGGTGATAATTGTTGCACAACGTCCATAATTTCTTTGTAAGACATTTTGTCAATCGCCGTTTCGCCCGTATGTTCTATCTCAAAATGGGCATCATGCATTTCTGATACCCGGTAATTTTTTTTATTTTTTCTAAAATGATCTATCGCTGTATTGACAAATATGCTCTTCATCCATCCTTTCAAAGAGTCTTCATAATTATCATACCTGGGTGTAAAATTGCCTAACTCCCTGTAAATTTTCATAAACCCATCATTTACTACTTCCATCACATCGTCTTTGCTATTGCAATAACGCATGCAGATAGCTGTTGCTAAGCCATAAAAAGCCTGGTAAAAGCTTTTTTGGCTTTCCCGGTGGGCTTTTACGCATCCATGAATTATATCCGCAAGATCCTGCTTCGTTGGTAAATTTTTAAGGTTTTTTCAACAATCGTATAAAACTGCAAAATGGTTGCCTGCCGGCTAAATAATTTTCCTTTTAACAATATCCCTTTCTCAACAAAATGTTGAATAACTAATAACCCACTCTTTTAGCAAATCAGCCATTTACTATAGTTGGTAATCTAACAACCACTTCAATGTAATCTAAAAATTTAAAAATAACGTAAAGGCTTTATAAAATACCTGCGTGCACTAACCCGGTTTATTTATTTCGTACATGCAAACGCCACCTTTTTTTAAAAGGTGGCGCAAAAATAGATTGCTCAACCAGTTATCTTTTTCCCATTCCCGGCATTTTGCCCATGGGCATTTTATTCATCATCTTCATCATCCCCTTCATTTGGTCAAACTGTTTTAAAAACTGGTTTAGTTCTGCAATGTCTTTTCCGCTGCCTTTTGCAATGCGCAATTTACGATTGGGGTTAATAATATCAGGATTACGGCGCTCTTGTAAAGTCATTGAATTAATCATGGCTTCAATACCTTTAAACGCATCATCATTAATGTCTACATCCTTAATTTGCTTGCCTACTCCGGGTATCATGCCCATCAGGTCTTTCAGGTTACCCATCTTCTTTATCTGCTGCAACTGTGTTTTAAAATCTTCAAAATCAAATTGATTCTTGCGGATCTTCTTTTCAAGCTTTGCCGCTTCCACCGCATCATATTGCTCCTGTGCTTTTTCAACAAGACTAACAATATCACCCATGCCCAAAATGCGCTGCGCCATCCTTTCAGGATAAAACACATCGAGCGCATCCATCTTTTCACCATTACTTGCAAACTTAATAGGCTTGTTTACGGTGTACTTAATGGACAGTGCGGCCCCCCCCCTGGTATCACCGTCTAATTTGGTTAACACCACACCGGTAAAATCCAGGCGCTCATTAAAGGCGGCTGCCGTGTTCACCGCATCCTGGCCGGTCATACTATCTACTACAAATAAAATTTCCTGTGGATTGATGGCGGCTTTGATATTGGCTACCTCGTTCATCATCACTTCATCTACGGCCAAACGTCCGGCGGTATCAATAATAATAACATTTTTATTTTTTGCCTTAGCTTCCTTGATGGCGTTTTGCACAATGCTAACGGCGTCTTTATTTTCTCTTTCGCTAAATACATCCACACCAATCTGCCCACCTAACACTTCCAGCTGGTCTATCGCCGCAGGCCGGTAAATATCTGCCGCTACCAGCAAAGGAGATTTGCCTTTTTTTGTTTTTAAATAATTGGCCAGTTTTCCACTAAATGTTGTTTTACCACTACCTTGTAACCCTGCAATTAAAATAATAGCCGGGTTGCCGCTGATATTAAACTCACTTTCTTTGCCGCCCATCAGTTCAGTCAACTGATCTTGCACAATCTTTACCATTAACTGGCCGGGACTCACTGCAGTTAATACCTTCTCCCCCATCGCCTTTTCCTTGATGGTATCCGTAAATTCTTTAGCTATTTTATAATTTACATCCGCATCCACCAGGGCCCGGCGAATTTCTTTAACCGTATTGGCTATATTGAGTTCTGTAATTCTTCCTTGTCCTTTAATATTCTTAAAGGCTATTTCCAGCTTTTCACTTAGAGAATTAAACATTGTTGATAATTTTTTTAAACACGTTGATATAAAAAAAGTGAACCGTTTAAGTTCACTAATTAGCTGCAAATATATGAAAAAAATTATGCCCCAAGGTAAGTACGCAACAGGCTGCAACGGCTGGCAACCTGCAACTTGGTAATAGCCTTATCTTTTATCTGCCTAACCCTTTCTCTGGTTAAATTAAAGCGTTCGCCAATATCTTCCAGGCTTAGTGCATGATCTACACCGATGCCAAAGAAAAAGCGAATCACCTCTTTTTGACGCTCGGTTAATGTGCTTAAAGACCTGTCTATTTCAGTAGCCAGCGAAGCATTAAAGGCCAGGTGCATATCGGTACTTTCCGCATTAGGATTTTCCAGCACATCCATTAAGGAACTCTCATCGCCATCGCCGAAAGGCTGGTCCATACTCACATGCCGAACGGAAGCGTTCATAGAAGCGGTCACTTCCTCGGTTTGCAGATCAAGCAATAATGCCAGTTCTTCTGCGGTGGGCTCTCTTTCAAACTCCTGTTCTAATTGCGAAAATGCTTTGCTGATGCGGTTGGTAAGGCCTACTTTATTTAATGGGAGCCGCACAATCCTTGATTGCTCTGCCAGGGCCTGCAAAATACTTTGCCGAATCCACCATACGGCATAAGAGATAAATTTAAAACCCCTCGTTTCGTCAAAACGCTGTGCTGCTTTAATTAAACCAAGGTTGCCCTCATTGATTACATCAGGTAAGGTAAGCCCCTGATTTTGATACTGTTTGGCAACTGATACTACAAAACGCAGGTTGGCTTTGGTTAATTTTTCCAGTGCAGTTTGGTCACCCTGCTTTATTCTTACTGCCAAATTTACTTCCTCTTCGGGACTTATTAGTTCCACTTTTCCTATTTCCTGCAAATATTTTTCTAAACTCTGGCTTTCACGATTCGTAATCGATTTCGTGATTTTGAGTTGACGCATACTCATAAACAGGTTGTTTAATTTGGTTAAAAGTTAAAAATGGGGGATTTTAAAACAGATATTGTTTAATGTAATTTATAGCATTTGCAATACCTTTCCAAAAAGAATTTGTGAAGAACACTTTTATTTTGTAAACGAAATTTGCTGTTTAAAAGGGTGCTAACAATTGCGAAACAAAAAATAGTTAAGAATTTATCTTGTTACCTCATTTATTTTGTTATTATTGCAGTTACACAAAGCAGATTAAAATAATTGGATGAGCAAGAAAGCACTATATACGTTAGAATACCCGGTTAGATGTTCACCCGGTATTTTGTATGAATTTTTGAGTACGCCTGCAGGATTGCAGGAATGGTTTGCCGATAAGGTAGATGAGCGGGACGGCGTTTTCAGTTTTTCATGGAATGGCGCTACCCCTGAGCAAGCCGAACTGCTGGAAGGCGAAGAAAACAGCTACATCCGTTTTCACTGGTTGCACATGCCAAAAAACGAATACTTTGAATTCAGCATAGAAAAATCGGAAGTTACCAATCAGACTATTCTGATAATAAAGGATTTTGCTGAAAAGAAAGACCTTAAAGATCAGAGTCAACTTTGGGAATACCAGGTAAAGGATCTTTTTCACCGCTTAGGCGCCTGATTTTCGAGCAACTTCAACAATGCTTCAAAAGATTGCCTGATGAAAGGTAAGGCAGTATCCCAATGCTGTATGGATTGCTTTTTACCTATTTTAATAAATGCCGCCTGTTGAAGCATCACAACAAAATCTTCGTAAGCAATTTGCTTAAATGGTAAAAAATTATCGGGCGTAAAAGCATGCTCCCATGGATGGCTGTTGATGCAAAGCCAATACTCCTGTTGCTGGAGCCACGAAAAACTATCCCGTAACTTAGGTGCAGCAAGCGTTTTGTATTTTCCCGACAGTTGCAGGTTCACGCTAAAAAAATTCCCCCACCAAAAAAATGTTCGCATAGCCAACGTATCATCCTTGCCGAAAAAACGCGGGTAATCCAGTATTACATACGGCAGGCCTTTGTAATTTTCCCCTTTTGAAATTTTGGGATCTCTCAAAAAAACAGTATCCGGTAAATTTGTTTTTTGCTGTATTGCGTGCGCCTGCATGGTCTCAAGCGCCCGGCTAAGAAGCATCGCTACTTTACCAATAATAATTTGTTTAGTTAAAATCCATTCCGCATTGCAAACCAATTCAAGTTCCTTGGCAGAAAGCGTTATTTTTGTTTCATCTGTCGTCATGATAGTCAAGATACACATTACTTACTAAAGCTTCGCCGCCTGGCGGATTGGGATGATAAAAAAATTAGACAAGCTAATTATCCGGTCATTTATAGGGCCATTTATTGTAACCTTCTTCATCACTTTTTTTGTGTTGATGATGCAGACCTTATGGAAGTATATTGATGACCTGGTGGGTAAGGATCTTGACCTGTTTACCATTGCCCAGTTTTTATGGTATGCCAGCGCCTCCCTCCTAACCCTTGCAATGCCGATTGCCATCCTTATTTCATCTATCATGACGTTTGGTAATCTCGGTGAAAGTTTTGAACTGGTAGCTATCAAATCTTCGGGCATTTCTTTATTGCGTTTTATGCGCCCGCTGATATGGATAACGCTGTTGCTTTGCGGCATTACTTTTTTATTCGCTAATTATGTTATCCCCTATGCTACGTTGAAATTCAAAACCATTTACTACGATATCTCTTTTAAAAAGCCTGCACTCAATTTAAAACCCGGAACTTTTTATAAACAAATTCCTGGTTATGCAATTAAAATAAGTAAAAAAGATGCAGATGGTAAAACCATTCACGATGTGGTGATTTATGAGCAGCAAAGCCAGTTACAGGACAACAGTATCATTGCAGAAAGTGGCGTAATGAAATTGTCAGCAGATCAAAAATACCTTGAGTTTACTTTGTTAAACGGCAACCGCTATCAGGAACGCGGCAACACAATGGATACCGCCACAGAATTTATCCGCATGGGATTTAAAGAATACAAAAAGTTGTTTGATATTTCTTCGCTGCAAATGATGAAGACTTCCGATACTGTTTTTAAAAATGATTATAAGATGTTAAGCATTCGTTTGCTCGGACAAACAATCGACAGCATACAAAAACAAAAAGACAGTCTTGGCAAAAAATTAAATAATGAAATCGCCAACCAACTGCATTACCTGCAGGTGCCGGATAATATTTGGAAACAAGTACCCATAATCAAAAATGATTCCACCGTTTTTTTAGCAACCATTCCTGATTCATTAAAAACGAAAGTTTATGAAGGGGCACTTGCCATAGCTTATTCTCTAAAAAACAATTACCAGATTTCCGGTAACGAAATAGATGCAAAACGCGATGGCATAAAAATCGGGCTAATTGAATGGCACCGTAAATTTTCTCTTTCACTGGCAACCCTTGTATTATTTTTTATAGGGGCGCCGTTGGGATCTATCATACGAAAAGGTGGACTGGGTATGCCCCTGGTAATTGCTATTATTTTCTTTCTTATTTTTCACCTGCTGAATATGTTTGGTGAAAAATTCGCCAAGGAAAACCTGGCAAGTCCATTTGTTGGCATGTGGTTGGCAGTACTGGTATTAACGCCACTCGGTATTTTTTTAACTTATAAAGCCATGCATGATTCGGCTTTGTTTAATAAAGAATTTTATTACCGGACTTTAAAAAACATGCGCCTGTTTTTTACCCCGGCTGTTAATAAACTAAAAAAATAAGCAATAGTTAGTTACATTTATATCATAAATAAATAAATCATGAAACAATCATCACGCAGAAATTTTATCGCACAATCTGCCCTGGCAGGTTTGGGAACTTTGATAGCATTGCCTTCGCTGGCTGCAAACATTGGTTCAGAAAATACATTAGCTAATCCATTTTCTTCACCGATTAAAACCGGGTTTGATCAACAACCTTTACCCTATGCATACAATGCACTGGAGCCGTTGATTGATACCCTTACCATGGATATCCATTATAACAAACATGCCGCTGCCTACAGTAAAAATGTAAAAGAAGCAGCGCAGGCAGAAAGCGTTGACATAACGAAACCGTTGGAAGATGTGTTAAGCAATGTGTCAAAATATTCGGTAAAAATGCGCAATAATGCAGGTGGCCATTATAACCATGAAATGTTTTGGAAACTGTTATCAGCTGACGCCACTACGCAACCGGATGCTACATTACTTGCAGCAATCAATACCAGTTTTGGGTCGCTTGATGAATTAAAGAAACAATTTAACACCGCCGCTACCGGCAGGTTCGGCAGTGGGTGGGCGTGGTTGATATTGACCGCTGATAAAAAACTCGCCGTAACATCTACTCCCAACCAGGATAATCCGCTAATGGATATCGCAGAAAAAAAAGGTTTCCCATTGATGGGGCTTGATGTGTGGGAACACGCTTATTATCTTAAATATCAAAACCGCCGGGCTGATTATATTGCAGCTTATTGGAAATTGCTAAACTGGAAAACCGTTTCCGAAAGATTTAACAGTATCTAAAATACTTAGCACTACTATATAGTTTTATGCCCGCCTTACCGGCGGGCATATTTTTTGAAAGAAGATCAGATAGTAGCTTTTTGCCTGTAAAAATTTGGCAAAAGGAATGAAACAAAAACAGGTAATACCTTAATTGGCTCAGCCTTTGCAATAGAGGCTTCTCTTCGAGGCAACTATAGCAAAGGCTGATGAATTGGGATGCAATCGTACAAACGAAGATAGGAGTTGTAATGTTGCATGAAGGGTATTTTTATTTTTTTAGCAATTATTTTTGTTTTTAAAACAGTGTACTTTTAAGACTATAAAACTTAACTTCCACTTTTTATAAAAACTATTTACCTAAATATAATATTGATATGCAAGTTTGGAAAGACTACCAGGAAAAACACAAGGATCGCTTTTTAAATGAATTGCTGGAACTGCTGCGGATACCGAGCATCAGCGCAAAAACAGAGAATAAAAATGACATGATTCAGTGCGCCGAAGCAGTAAAGCAACGCCTGCTGGAAGCTGGTGTTGACAAAGTGGAAATTTACCCAACAGAAGGACATCCCATTGTATATGCTGAAAAAATTATTGACCCAAACAAACCAACAGTGCTGGTTTACGGGCATTATGATGT
>JANYFI010000289.1 GCA_025362765.1 Ferruginibacter sp.
ATTGTCGCTGTGTTCATACTGGCGTGGGCGGTGAGGACACCGCCCACGGCTGATCGCCCTGGCTGGTGTCCTCGCCAGCCAGCGACAATTTTAAATGCACCCCTACAATCTTACTGCACAATTCACCCAACCATCATCAAATTTTACGTTGTCTAATTTTTTATAAAAATTAATGGCTGGTTCATTCCAGTCCAATACCTGCCAGGAAATGCCGACATATTTTTTTGCCTTTGCTTCAATGAACAGTTCATCAAACAACAATTTTCCAACGCCCATGCCGCGTAGGTTTTCCGTTACCAGCAAATCTTCCAGGTACATGGTTTCCCCTTTCCAAGTGGAATAGCGGGTATAATACAGGGCCAGCGCCTGCACTGTGGCAAGGCCGTTTTCATCCGTTTGCTCGGCCACAAAAGCCGTCCATACCGGGGTTTCGCCAAAGCCGGCATTTATAAAATGGTCAAGGGTTACCGTTACTTCTTCCGGCGCTTTTTCATATACCGCCAGTTCATAAATCAGTTCCATAATGCGGGCGCAGTCTTGTTTAACCGCTTTTCTAATAACAATAGGCATATAATAGCAGGTGTTTTTTCAAAATTCGCACAAACCTTGCATATTGTGGGAATAAAATAAGCGACGTGTTTTTTTGCTTTTAGAACAGACCGCTTAACTTGCACCCATGCAGCAATATCTTGAGCTTTTAAAGCATATTAAAGAAACCGGTACAGATAA
Source organism: Ferruginibacter sp. (assembly GCA_025362765.1). Classification (GTDB taxonomy): domain Bacteria; phylum Bacteroidota; class Bacteroidia; order Chitinophagales; family Chitinophagaceae; genus Ferruginibacter. The sequence goes on from JANYFI010000289.1 coordinate 730, forward strand.
AAGCGATCGTACAGGAACAGGTACCCGCAGTGTGTTTGGCTACCAGATGCGTTTTGATTTAAGCAAGGGGTTTCCGTTGGTAACTACCAAAAAATGCCACCTGAAAAGCATTATTTATGAACTGTTATGGTTTTTGCAGGGCGATACCAATATTGAGTATTTAAAACAACACAATGTAAAAATCTGGGACGAATGGGCGGATGAAAATGGCGATCTCGGGCCGGTATATGGCAAGCAATGGCGCAGCTGGCAGGGTGCTGATGGAGTAGAAGTGGACCAGGTAAAAGACCTCATTCGCCAGATAAAAACAAACCCCGATAGCCGCCGGATGATCATTAGTGCCTGGAATGTGGCCGACTTACCAAAAATGAAATTGATGCCTTGTCATTGTTTATTTCAATTTTATGTAGCGAATGGCAAGTTGAGTTGCCAACTTTACCAACGCTCTGCGGATGTGTTTTTGGGTGTGCCATTCAATATCGCCTCATATGCATTATTAACGATGATGATTGCGCAGGTCTGTGGACTTGAACCTGGCGAGTTTGTTCATTCCTTTGGCGATGTTCATTTGTACAACAATCATTTTGAGCAGGCGGATCTACAATTGAGCAGAAGACCCTTTCCATTGCCACAAATGAAAATAAATACAGCGGTAAAAGATATTTTTTCTTTTACATTTGAAGATTTTGAATTACTGAATTACCAAAGCCATCCTGCCATCAAAGCGCCGATAGCAGTATAAAAGCCCGGATCCCTACCTCCAAGGGGGGATTTTTGAGTCTGGCATTTTGTAACACAAAGCTTTTTATTGAAGTCTCATGATGCCTGTACATGAAATTTATACCATCGAATTATGAAAGAAAACATCAATAATGTAAATTCTAAAAATCCCCCCCTGGGGGGTGGGGGGGCTGCGATTGCCATGATTGTCGCCGCATCCGAAAATAATGCCATCGGCAAAGACAATCAGTTGCTCTGGCACTTGCCCAACGACCTGAAATTTTTTAAAAATACTACCTGGGGTTTCCCCGTAATCATGGGGCGAAAATCGTTTGAAGCGGTGGGTAAACCATTGCCTGGCAGAACCAATATTGTAGTCACTTCCCGGCCACACTGGAAGGCCACAGATACCATTACGGTGGCATCTATTGAAGAAGGCATTCAAAAAGCCATTGCGGCAACCAACAGCAAGGTTATCTTTATCACCGGGGGCGGAGAAATTTATAAACAATCAATGGATATTGCCGATACCATATACATGACAAGGGTGCATGCCACATTGGATGGCGATACTTTTTTTCCGGAAATAGATGAAAGCAAATGGCAGCTAACCAGTAACCAGGATTTTACCGCAGATGAAAAGCATGCCTACGCTTATAGCTTTCAAATATGGAAGAGAAAGGCCTAAAGCTGAAAGCATAAAGCTAAAGGCACTTATAACTTATAACTCATAACTAAATTTGTATTCCCACTTTCAGTTAGCTAAAAAATACCTGCGTTATTATTGCACTGCTTCCAATGGAAAGGGCCATGGCATTCACTCTCCGTTTGTATTTACATTTATTACACAGGTGTTGAATGATAAAAAAAAATATGCCTGTTATGAAAATATTGAGCAAATAAGAAAGCAATTATTGCGGGATGACACCATTATTGAAGTGGAAGATTTTGGTGCCGGATCAGGTAAGATTAAATCCATTCACCGGAAAGTAAAAGCCATTGCCGCTTCTTCTTTAAAGCAACCAAAATACGCACGATTGCTTTTTAGAGTGGTGCAGTATTACCAGCCGAAACTGGTACTGGAACTGGGTACTTCTTTTGGCATTACCACCGCTTATCTCGCCAGCGGAAATACTGCCGCACAAATATATACCTGCGAAGGCGCAACACAGATAGCAGCCATTGCAAAGCGTAATTTTGAACAACTGTCCATTAAAAACACCTCGTTGATTACAGGTGATTTTGCTATGACATTGCCATCCCTGTTACAAACAACAGGCCTCATCAATTTTGCATTTATTGATGGCAACCACCGGAAAGCGCCCACGCTGCAATACTTTCTGCAGTTGATGGCCCATGGAAATGAAAACACCATTTTAGTGTTTGATGATATTCACTGGAGCGCAGGAATGGAAGAAGCATGGGCTGAAATTCAGCAACACCCGGCAGTTACCCTAACCATCGACCTGTTTTTTATTGGCATCGTATGCATTGATAAAGGCATAAAAATAAAACAACACTTCACCATAAAATATTAATGGCAGTTGATCGTTTTTACTGTTATACAAATTTATTTAAACGGTCAACGCTATCCCCATGATACACATCCTACACTGGCCAAATAGGGGTAACAAACGCCTGCCTTTTTTTCCTTACCTTTAATTAATTATTTCCACTTATGATCATTGGCGTTTTAAAAGAATCTTTTCCAGAAACCAGAGTCTCCCTTCTTCCCGAACATGTAGCTTTATTGCAAAAAAATAAGGTGAAAGTGATGATTGAAAACAATGCCGGCGCTTCGGCCTTTGCCAACAACGACAAATATATAACCGCCGGTGCCACTCTTGCTGAACGGGAGGAAGTATTAAAAACTGCCACAGTTATTTTATCCATCAATAATTTTTCCCCACACGATATCGCACTCATCCCCGAAAAAGCCATTCTGTTAGGCGTGTACCAGCCTTTGTTTAATTACCAGTTGGTAAACGACTGGACTGTAAAAGGGTTGACCGTTTTTAGTATGGATATGTTGCCCCGCACTACCCGTGCACAAAGCATGGATGTATTGAGCAGCCAGGCCAATATCGCAGGGTATAAAGCGGTACTCACCGCCGCCAATTTGTTTCCGCGGTATTTTCCCATGTTTATGACGGCGGCAGGCAGTATACCTCCTGCTAAAATGCTGATACTTGGCGCAGGCGTAGCAGGCTTGCAGGCCATTGCTACCAGTAAAAGACTGGGTGCCGTAGTGGAAGTATTTGATACCAGGCCGGCGGTAAAAGAAGAAGTAATGAGCCTGGGAGGAAAGTTTATAGAAGTAGAAGGCGCGGCAGATGCCAGCAAGGCGGGCGGGTATGCGGTTGAACAAACGGCCGATTTCCAGGAGCGCCAAAAAGCAAAAATCGCGGAGAGTGTCGCCAAGGCGGACATCATTATCACCACGGCGCAAATTCCCGGTAAACCGGCACCGGTGCTGATTACAACGCCGATGATTGCCGCCATGAAAAACGGATCTATAATCATTGACCTGGCTGCGGCCACAGGAGGCAATACCGCATTGACGAAAAATAATGAAACGGTAATTTACCAGGGCGTACACATTCTGGGTAATTCAGCATTGGCGGCAACCATGCCGTCAGACGCCAGTAAATTGTATGGTAAAAACATCGTAAACTTTTTACAACTGATCATTGATAAAGACGGTCAGCTTAATTTAAATTTCCAGGATGATCTTGTAAAAGGCACCTGTATCGCACATGATAAAGCCATCACCAGCGACCGGGTAAAAGCGCTAGTTTTATAGGCTTTCTTTTTTAAAATTTATTCTTACTACACCAATCACCAACGTTGTAATTATGGAAAGCATCTTACAGTTTATTTCTACCAATCAGCAGATTATTTACATTGTTATTTTAATGATTTTTGTGGGCATAGAAGTAATAGGCCGTGTACCCAGTGTATTGCATACGCCGCTCATGAGCGGTGCCAATGCCATTCATGGAGTGGTAGTAATCGGCGCCATTATCGTGATGGGCAAAGCTGCTACCGATAATTATACCGCCCTCATTTTAGGATTTTTAGCCGTAGTGCTGGGAACGATTAATGTAGTAGGCGGTTTTGTAGTAACAGACAGAATGCTGGAGATGTTTAAGAAGAAAAAATAAAGATCCATTACACGGATGTAAAATGGATTACACTAATTGAAAAATAGATTACACTAATTGAGTACAGGATTACGCTAATTATCAATTTACAAAGTATACAAATTGCAAACATAGTAGTCTGAAGAAAATTACTATTATTGAGATACCTCCGGTTTACAATCAAAACCTGTTAACTATAATCTCTAATCAGTGTAATTAGAAAAAATTAGTGCAATAATAAAAATAATTGAAAATGGGATTACAGTTACTTACCGTTTGCTACCTCGTTGGCTCAGTTACCTTCATCCTGGGGCTTAAAATGTTGTCGAATCCTGCTACTGCACGCAGGGGTAATTTAGTAGCTGCTGCGGGTATGATCATCGCCGTGCTGGGAACTATCTTTTTATACCACAATGCGGAGACCGGTGAATCACTGCACAATTACGGATGGATTTTTGGCGGTCTGTTAATCGGAGGTATCATCGGCACTATGGCCGCAAAAAAAGTAAAAATGACGGCCATGCCGGAGATGGTGAGTTTGTTTAATGGCATGGGTGGCGCCTGTGCCGCATTGATTTCTTTGGTTGAATTTAATCATTTGTCAGCCGAACTTGCAGCGGGAACTACTGAGTCGTCATCTGTGCAATCCACTGTGCTGATCATCGTGTTGGGATTGATTATTGGTTCCGTTTCGTTTGCAGGCAGCATCATTGCCTGGGGCAAATTAAATGGCCGTGTAAAAGATTACAGCTTTAAAGGGCAAAATATTTTAAACCTTATTTTTCTGGCAATCGCCATTGGCGCTGCGGTATATTTAGTCATCAATCCGGCGCATCAAATGGTATTGTACATCATCCTTGTTTTGTCGCTTTTGTATGGCGTGCTGTTCGTGATGCCCATTGGTGGGGCTGATATGCCCGTAGTAATTTCTTTACTCAACTCATTTACTGGTGTAGCCGCCGCCTGTGGTGGTTTTTTATACGACAATAAAGTGATGCTAACCGGTGGTATTTTAGTGGGTGCTGCGGGTACATTATTAACCATCCTCATGTGCAAGGCAATGAACCGTTCCCTCACCAACGTACTGGTAGGTTCCTTTGGCGGCAGCCATAAAAACGGAGATGCGGCAGCCGCCAAAGCGCAGGGCGCTTACAAAGAAATAAGTGTTACAGATGCGGCCATGGTGATGAGCTATGCCAACAGGGTAATGATAGTACCCGGCTACGGACTGGCAGTGGCGCAGGCGCAACATATTTGTCATGAACTTGAAAAAATACTGGAAGAAAAAGGCGTAGAAGTAAAATATGCCATTCACCCGGTGGCAGGCCGTATGCCCGGCCACATGAATGTATTGCTGGCGGAAGCCGACGTGAGTTATGATAAACTGCTGGAAATGGAAGCCGCCAACGATGAGTTTAAAACAACGGATGCAGTGCTGATACTCGGTGCCAATGATGTGGTAAACCCGGCGGCGAAAAATGATCCCGACTCACCGATTTATGGTATGCCGATACTGGAAGTAGAACAGGCTAAAACGGTGATTGTAAACAAACGCAGTATGAAACCTGGTTATGCTGGTATCGAAAATGATCTCTTCTTTCAACCTAAAACGGCCATGCTGTTTGGTGATGCAAAAAAAGTGTTGCAGGATCTTTGTGCCGAAATAAAGGCGGTTTAACGGCCAGGGGTTAAACAAACCCTTATAAAAAGCTTTTTTCTTACAACGGAATCCCGTAATTTACATACAGCATCTTAACCTTTCACCTCCTTAAATTTGATTGCCATGCTAAAAGTTGCCGATATATTAAAAACCAAAGGAAAAAACGTTTATTCAGTAACTCCCGACACTTCGGTGTATGATGCGCTTACCATTATGGGCCAAAAAAATATTGGCGCATTGATGGTAATACAGGGCGAAGAATTAAAAGGTATTTTTTCGGAAAGAGATTACGCCCGCAAAGTGGTGCTGGTTAACAGAACCTCCCGGGAAACCATGATCAGCGAAATTATGACCACCAGCGTTATCACGGTAGCATCCACCGACAGCATTGATCATTGTATGGAGCTGATGAGCGGAAAAAAAATCAGGCACCTTCCTGTAGCTGACAATGGAAAGGTGGCGGGTCTTATTTCTATCAGCGATGTGGTTACCGCCATCATCGACTCGCAGAAAGAAACTATTTCTTATTTGCACAATTATATTTCCCAGTAACATAATATATTTACCGCATTGCATTTGTTTACTGCAACATCAGCCTGGTGTTGCAGTAAACAACGTTGCGTCTTTACGTGATTTGCTTTCAACTTTAGTTCTTTCTATTTTTGGTAACAACAAAGGGAATCAGTTTCCAACACCTTGCCGCGTTGTGATTTGCTTTCAACTTTAGTTCTTTCTATTTTTGGTAACAACGTAGTTGTGCCCTGCAAAATACTTGTACCAGTTGTGATTTGCTTTCAACTTTAGTTCTTTCTATTTTTGGTAACAACCATAAAAATTACGGTTGTTGAAGATAAAAGTTGTGATTTGCTTTCAACTTTAGTTCTTTCTATTTTTGGCAACAACGCGGCGGCATGGCGTAACCTTACCGAAAGTGTTGTGATTTG
>JANYFI010000290.1 GCA_025362765.1 Ferruginibacter sp.
CGATACTACAGTAGATGTTTGTGCCGGTTGATGTACTCCCTGAGCCACAAAATTTGTTGTTACTAAAGAGATATTTGACCCTACCGAGCCATTTGCGCCAATTACAAAATTTTGAGCCTTAATTGTTTTTGCGGTTGAAGACGTTAATGCCGTATTGATATACACAGTACCCCAATAAGAATTGAGGTCACTAATAGTATAAAGAGGGCCGTTTGTATTAAAAGTGTAGTCTACAGGGTTATCAAAAGTAGTTGTTCCGTAACCCGCTGAAATATTTGTGCCAGGCACTTCGTATGTGAGATATAAGATAGATTGATTAGGCTGACCACTTCTATCAAGGTCGTTAGAAGTTATTTCAACTCTCAGTTTTACATACAAATGCTTAATCATCCAAATATTAGGGAAAGTTACGCCCCCAATAAAGTTTTTTAAATAATTTAACTCAAGATAAGGCCCCATAAAAGTCATGTCACTTTTTGTATAAACTATTTCACTATAATTAGTATTGTCATAAACCTTTTTCATATTGATGCCATCTGGCAGAATATCGCATCCAAGTTGACCAGACAGGCCAAGGTCAATAGAAAGAGCCGCATAAATTTTAGAATTAGTGGAATTAATATTTATTTTTGGATTGAAAGCAAATTTTAGATCATCTGCCAGTTGATAGGCGATTGGATTTGTTCCACTCCCATCTTCGATGCATGCCAATTCAAATTGACGCGGAGTTGTTGCTGTTTTTAACTTCGGAGTTTCCAAAAGTGCAAATGTACCCAGTGTTTCATTATAAATTGAACGCACAAATATATTGTTGAAAGAAACAAAATTAGTGGTAGCTGTTTTCTCATTATGTAAAATTTAAAAGTTACTGTCTATAAAAAATGTATTGAGTTGTTTTAATGGTTCTTTGAAAATCTTCTACTTGATGCGATGTTATCAGGATAAACCCCATTGCCTCCATATAATCTAAAAAAGCTAAAAAAAGTTTTGCACTTTCACTAACGTTGGATTCTTTAGGCATCCGTATATTCCGTTTTTCCAAAAAATCTTCCGTTGTATTATTTTCATAAAAAATGCAATAGCCACCAAAACTTCCACAATCTTTATAAACGACAGCATACTCTATTTTACTTTTAATTTTCTGGCTGGTGGAATCTTGCGAAAATGCAGATACATTACAAATAAGCAAATAGAAAAATAAAATCAATTTAACCATGTCAAGAATTTAGATTTAAAATTTAATTGATCTTTTTACCTATAAATTTATGAGAGACCGCAGGTAACTGATACCCATTATCATTAGCTAAGTAATCTATAATTAGACTTCTGTTATCATGATCAATTTTAATGATTCCACTTGGAGAATGGCATGCCTCCGAAGAAAATGTGATTTGACGATACCCGACTTTATACTTTCCTCCAGAACATGTACCCACAAAAAAATCGCAACCTTCTACAAGATTAGAAATGTATAAATCAGTCGTTGTTATAGTTCCGTTTGGTATATCTGAACATGACCGTGCCGGATCAACTTCAATGGTGAAAACGGTTTTTGGATTCTCTTCAAGATAGCCCTGAAATTTTCCTTTCACCAAAGATTGGTCAGTAAAATACACTGTTTTAATTGACCGTTTAACTGTATCCATTCTTGGAAAACAATTAAGATTATCAGTACCCTTAACTTCTAACTCGACACTAACCGTCGCATGCTCAGTTAGGAAAATATCAGGAAATTCTAACGAAACAGAAGGAGCAGAATAATTTCCCGCTCCTATATGCCAATTATAAGCACTAGCGGTTGAATCGGTTGCATCAAAGCGGAGAGTAGGCACACAAACTGTATCTGTGGAATAAAGTTGCCATGCAGCCGAGGTTATATAATTTTCCTGAACTAAGAATTCTGCACTGAGTTGCTTGGCCCTGTCGCAAGAGTTTTCAGTTATGTTTTTCTCCTTTTTACAGCTAAAAAATACAAAAGTAAAATTTGCAAACAATAAAAGGCCTAAGCGATTGGTTGTCATAATAAGGATTAGTCCATTAATTTAGTAGAGTAAACCTACGTTCAATTTTTCGAAAAAAAAATCTTTTTTCGTTGATTAATATTCTTTCATGATAAATTATTTAGTGCCCTATCAGTCGCAGAACTTGTCAATAAGCGAAGCCTTAGATCTTTAATTTTACTTAATGAAAATCGGGCAGTTATTAAAGCATTCAACTCCGAAAATTTTTACTGGTCTTTTAATTGAAAGGAATGTCGATTTTCACCTAAAGAAACTATCCAGAGAAGTCATATTTAAACTGATTTAATTTTCAATGCTGGGCTTAGTCAAACTTAACCCGGTGCGTATTGAAACATAGTGCAACCAGCAAATACAATTTTTTAAGATGCCAGATATGCACAATAAGCTCATCATATTTTGAAAAGTTGTTTGCGAAGATAATCTCTGTCTATAACAAAGAACTACAGAAGCGAGAATGTTGTCAAAACTGTTATTAACTACTTTGGCTGGCTACCACACGTTTTCACAAAGATTGAACAACAGTAATAAAATAACCAGTAAGTGATGCGCAAAATTCCATGTCACCCCAAAAGGAAGTATATTTCATTAATTAAGATATTTACAGATCAATTATATGTGAGTGACAAACTTGCAATGGCCAAACTAATAAGTAATGTAGATTGTGTTGAAGCAATTTAGTAACTTTTTAAAGTGTGTTAAAATCGCATAATTGGTTTGGTAAGTCTAAAGCGATTCACAAATCTTTATAAAACCCGCCATTGATATACGAAGTAAGGTTGCAAAACAAAACACAATACATCCTTCAAAAGCAGTGCATTTGTTCAACTCCATTTTAAGAAGTTTTGCCCAGTTATGAACGAATTACTGCGGTAAGTTGGTTATATTGAATTACTTTGATCCAACAAAAAAAATAATCCTATAGTTGCTTTTTATAAACCTCCAACACCTTATCCAAATGTGCCGCAAATTCCCTGGCTCCTTTTGTTGGGTCATATCCGTAACCGCCCGGCACCAATAATTTGCCTTCTGCATCTACAAATACATAATTTGGTTGCCCACTGGCTTGTATCAGTTGTTGCTGCAAATCTTCATTGCGGTCGCCTACCGTTACCACCTGGCCATTCAATGCCTTGGAAAAAAACTTTTCATTGTCAGGTAATTCTTCATCATCATAATCGCTGAATAACGACACTACCACAAAGTCATTTTTCATCTTGCCAATCACATCTTTATCCGGCCAGATAGATGCTTCAAACTTGCGGCAGTTTACACACTGAATACCGGTAAAATCTATCATGATTGGTTTGTGCGAAACTTTTGAAGCTGCCTGTGCTTCCTTAAAATCGTAATAAATAGTGAGGTTATTTTGCTTTGCAGCCAGCGGCTCATAATTCCTCAACCGTTTAACATACTTTACAGGTGGTAAAGCCGCAAAATTACTTGAACTGTTATTGGCGGATGCGGATGATTTATCTGTTTGATTATATAAAATAAAATCCTGCGTGCCTGCTGCCGGAACAAAGGCTGATACTGCGTTTAAAGGAGCACCCCATAAACCTGGAATTAAATACACGGAAAAAGCCAGCGAAGCAATTGCCAGTAGTAACCTGGGTATAGGCACGTATTGCAGGCCCCAGTCATTTTTAGGCAATTCACTATCGTGTTTAAAAGTGAGTTTACCCAACAAATAAAAACCAAGTAATGAAAAAATAACGACCCATAATACAATGAATACTTCCCTGTCTAAAATACGCAGGTTTTTGGCTACGTCTACATTGCTTAAAAACTTTAGCGCAAAAGCAAGTTCGACAAACCCCAACGTTACTTTCAATGCGTTTTGCCAGCCGCCGCTTTTAGTTAGTACTGTCAGTAATTTGGGGAAGAAGGCAAAAATAATAAAGGGAAAAGCCAACCCAAAACCAAAGCCAAACATACCGCTAATGGGCCCGAAATTTCCCGCCTTGCCTCCTGATAACCCGAGAATAGACGCCACGAAATTACCAGTACAACTAAACGAAACCACTACCAGCGTAAAAGCCATAAAGAAAATGCCGGGATAGCTGTTGGAGTTGCTTTTGCTATCCAGCTTGTTGGCCCAGGAAGATGGCAGGTTAATATCAAAAGCTCCTAAAAAAGACAATCCAAACACAAGAAACATTGCGAATAAAAAGAGGTTGAATAACCAGTGCGTTGATAAATTATTCCAGAATGTTTTTGGTACTACGGACGCCAATGCGCCGATGGCGGCATAAATCAAAATTATTGACACCGCATAAAACAATACGTTTTTTCTGCCCTGTGCAGGCGTTTTGCTTCTTTTTAAAAAGAGGCTAACCGTAACCGGCACCAGCGCATACACGCAAGGCGTAATAAAAGCCAGTAAACCAGCACCCATTCCCAGCATCAATAAAAGCGTCCAAGATTTGTCCGCAAATCCTTCTTCTTTATTGGCCACCGTAGTTGATGTCGCCACCGTATCTTCTTTGTAATCAAACTGCATAGATATCCGCTGGTCAGCCGATTCAACGCTTTCTCCCTTTTTATAATAGTAATTGATATTGCCGATAATGCGGATGCTGTCACCAGTCTGCAATTGTATGTTTTGCAGCCATTGTACAGAATCCGTATAAAATTTTATGGTGCTGTTATTTAAGGCCGCATCTTTTTCCGACTGCAGGTTTCCTTTTTCCTGTACACTGTCTGCCACATATTTTAGAATGGAGGAATCAAAGTGAATGGCAGTATTTACCGGCAAATCATCAGAGATTTTCTGAATAGAAAACAGTTTAATGCCAAGTGAAGGCTTTGCAATAATATGCAAAATAAAAGCTCCGTTGCCTCTATGTTCTTTACTAAAACTAAACTGCACAGGTTGATTTTCCTGTGCAGTAATGGTGAGTACCAAAAAGAAACTCACCAGCGACAATGCGATGTGTTTGATCATTATAAAATGTATACGTCTAATTTAACGCGATGTTGAAATTTTCTGTTGTGGGAGGCATGCAGGTTCTGTCGTTACATATCATCGATTCCACCGTTCCGCTGATATTTGTTTTTATCTTTCCCTTTACGGTCACTTTCTTTACAAAATCAACTTTGCCTTCAAAATACTTTACGTCTACTTTAAAATTTTTATCGAAGTATTTTATCATCTTCCCCGCTTCAGCAGGCTTGCCCGCCGGCAAAGTAACCAATGCGTTGCTGGTAAATTTAAATTCAGTGGGGATGGGTCCGCCATCAGGTGTTGTTTGAGAATATATATGCCAGCCAAGTGGTGGCGTAGCGGTCATATGTAATTCGTAAGAATTATTGGCCGCTTTTTTTGCGGTGAAACTCCAGCTGATTTTTTGTTGGGCTGTTGACACATTCAGTAAAAGCGTTAATACAAGGCCTGTAATTATTTTTTTCATGTTGCTGTGTTTTAACTGGTCGTGTAACAAATTAACGGCGAATAAGTCTTTTGAGATGTTAAACTCTGTTAATAAGCTGGGCGACTGATTTTTTATTTAGTTGATGCCAAACAAATGTGCAAACACTTTTCGTCCATCTTCATTTCCCAATGCATTGCTGCAGGCTCTTTCAGGATGCGGCATCATGCCAAAAACATTTCTTTCCCTGTTGCAAATGCCCGCAATATTATGTATGGCGCCGTTGGGATTGGCCTCGCTGTTTACGGTACATTTATCATCACAATACCTGTAAATAATCTGGCGGTGCATTTCAAGTTCTTCCAGCGTATGTTCATCTGCAAAATATCTTCCTTCACCATGCGCCACCGGAATTTTAAGTGCTTCACAATTTTCAGCTGCGGCCTCTTTTATAAAAACATTTTTGCACACAAATTGTTGATGGCCGTTGCGCAATAATATCCCCGGTAACAAACCGCTCTCGCATAAAATCTGAAATCCATTGCAAATACCCAGCACTTTTCCGCCTTTATTAGCAAATTCAATTACACTTTGCATCATGGGACTAAATTTGGCAATGGCGCCACAACGCAGGTAATCACCAAAACTAAAACCGCCGGGCAATACAATGCAATCATCGGTAGTAAACATGCTGATGTCTTTGTCTTTATGCCAAAGTTCCACCACTTCCTGCTTCAGGTCATTCCTAAGGGTTTCTATCATATCCCTGTCGCAATTGCTGCCGGGAAAAATTACTACGCCAAATTTCATTTCAGTGATTTTTTATTAAATGAGCCTTTTTTCGTGTATAAAACTGTACGCAAAAGTACAATTACATTTTAACTATTGTACGAAGTAGCTAAACGCAATTACAAAACCCACCATCAGCCAATGTAACAACAGCGGGAACCATTTTTTTTCAGGGTATAAAAAAGCACTCCCTAAAAAGGCCGATAGCGGCACGGCGCACAATATCCAGTATTCAAAACTGTGGGCTGCATTGATAAAAGGGATAAAAACAGCTACCAATAAATACAAAAAAACCAGGTTCCAGCTTTTACGGGTTTGCACCAGTTGACGCCTAAAATTTTGCTGTATATAAAAGAACCCGATTACGCTGGCAAACAACACAATTACAATGGCGGCAGACGCCCAGTAAGACTTGTAAAATACAGGCAAGCTAACCGAGAAGCCTGGCAACTTATACCCTTTCCATTTATTGGCTAAGAAAATATATGCCAGTAAAAAATAATAGGGCGTGATAATGCCCAGGAACGCAATAAGCCATTCTGCCAGTTTAAACGGCCGGGTTACCGTAAGGCCGACAATAATTAAAATAGAAAATGCGATTGATGGAAAATAAAAAAAAGTAGCAATCCCGATAATAATACCAATATTGAACAGGGCGGATCGGGCATTTTTATTATTATACAACCCACTCATACTCGCCCAAACCCATATCAGCAACGTATTTACAATCAGGGGTGCCGAAACAATATTCCACTCTTTAAACAGTGAAGTCACCAGCAGGTACGACATGCCTGTGAGGTAATTGGGCTTTTGCATCAGCCGCTGGTCGTTGGCAAACTTATTAAAAGTAACCGCCTGTGTGTACAACAGTATAAAACTAATAAAAGAGTAAATAACAGGAAAGCTATTACCGACAGGTGCTATCTGCGCCAGCAAGGCTTTAAATAAAAAACCATCTGTTTGCTGCGGAACCGGAATAGTGGGATGCAAAAAAACAGGCAACTTTAACAGCAGCCCATATACCAGTAATAAAAAAGTATTATAAGGATTGTTGGCTTTGAATGTGCCTGTCACTATAAGGAGCAATTTTATGCATTGCAAAAGTGCACATTAATTATGGGTTTAAAAAATCAATCAGACTGCCAGGCAGTTGTTAACAGCACTTTGCAGAAAAATTGATTACACTAATTAGGGCTAATTACACTAATTCACCCAATACTAGGATACTTTCTTTAATTGTGTATTATTATCTGGTAATAAAACCGGATTCGTTTCATCCTTCAATTAACACTATTAGCTAAAAATCAATTTTAGCGAAACAGATTTGTTGACGGTACGAACAAGGAACTATTAATTGGCGGGCACCGGTTTGCTTTGCGAATCTAATCATATACTCATACCCTTTTTCATAACTTTTCAGGCTGGGGTTACGGGTTAATATACCATCCCCGTCCACTACGTTATCAATCAGCAACTGGTTTCGTTTGTCTGAATTATTGAATAGGAAATGAATACCATCGCCACTGTTAAAGGTAGCGTACGATAAATAATTGTCCGTAATGTCAGCATATTGTTCTTTGTGAATGATATTGCTCCACTCTGTTACGCCTTTATTATCGATACTTTGCACGAGGATATTGTAATAATAATATCTGTTGTTATTATAATTATTAAAACTGTTGTAAGGCCGGTAATAGCCGCCATAGTAAGGGCTGTAGTAGTTATAATAGTAGGGATTACTAAAAGGTGAGTTGTATAAATAATCCCACCGGTTCCATTGATTGTTGTTGCCACTTGTCTGGGAAGAAAAATCTTCTGCCACCAATAAATAACCGCCGTCGTTTTTTAAGATAAGATTGCGGATAAAATAATCATTAAACGCGAATTTTAAACCACCTTTTTCTTTTGCAATGCTTCGTATACTATCCGGGAGCGGATTAAATACACTGGTATAAATACTATCGCCTTTTATATCCCACACCGAAGCATAGATGCCGGTTATATTGCCCCTGCGTTCACCGTAATAAAATGAACTCAATACATACCGTTTATTGATATTATCTACTTTAATTTTCACTTCATCTATATAAGTCCTTTTTAGGGGGAGCTCCCGATAGGTGAATGTATCCTGCATTGCAGCCTTGGTAACCAGGTCAAGCGTTCCAATATCATCCCTGGCGCTGGATTTGGTGGATTTTGCAAACACAAAATTGCCTTCATTGTCTACAAAAAAATCACTTAGTACATCCTTTCTTTCGCTGTATCCCATTACCTGGCGGCTTTTGTGTATCGGGTGTAGCTGGCTATCAAACAATAGCGTGGCAAAATTAAACCGCTCATCTTTTTTCTGAATTTTAAACACCATTATTTTTTGCTTGTCTTCACTGGCTATTACGTTGTAAATTTTGTTATCGCCAAAAGTACCTACCTGGGTTGTATCCAGCAGAACCGGTTCATATAATTTTTTAACATTCCCATCAATTTTAGCGGCCATGCAATACACAACCCCTCTTTTTTGATATTGATAAATCAGGTAAAAAAAATCCTGGTAGACTACAAAATCAACATTAAACGCCTTAGATGGAATAAAATCAAGGTCAACCTTTTCCTTTAAGTCCATATCGCCCTGGTACACAGAAATGGCATACTTTGAACTTACATTTTTAAATACCAGGATATTACCGCTTACTTTACCAATAATTTCGAAATCCATGTCCCGGCTATTTTCTTTTAATACATCCGAGTAAGTAATTTTTTGCGCAAGGGAACATGCCGGCAATAAAAACAATAACACATTAAACAAAATTCTTCCGTTCATAACTGGGGGCGATTTTTATACATTAAAATTAAGCTTTAATCTTTTAATAAATTATAAACAAGATGAGCAAACTTTTGTTTTTACATAATTATAACCAATGTTTTATTTATGTTAAAATTTTACCATCGGGTGAAGTAAACAAGCGTTGATGCCACAAACATTTAAAAATATACTTAACCATATTTCATGCATACAATATTAATATCCGGAGGTACGGGAATGATTGGCAAAACCCTCACAAAGCTCCTGCTAAAAAATGGGTATGAAGTGATTATATTGACGAGACATTTACCCACCAATAATCTGGCAACGCCTGGTTTGAGTTACGCCATCTGGGACATAACAAAACAAATAATTGACAATAGGGCCATCGAAAAAGCGGATCACATCATACATCTCGCCGGCGCTGGCGTGGTAGATAAAAAATGGACAAGTGCCTACAAAAAAGAAATTCAGGATAGTCGTACTGAAAGCAGCCGGTTACTGGTTAGTACTTTAAAAAACTTTCCCAATAAAGTTAAAACGGTAGCGAGTGCTTCGGCCATTGGCTGGTACGGGGCGGACGCAACTGGCACAAAGCCATTTGTAGAAACCGAGACTTCTTCAAAAGACTTTTTGGGCGAAACCTGCCGACTGTGGGAAGAAAGCGTTGCCCCGGTTGAGGCATTGGAAGTACGCCTGGTAAAATTACGCACCGGCATAGTGTTAAGTAATAGCGGAGGCGCCCTTGCGGAATTTAAAAAACCACTCAAATTAGGTGTTGCCGGCATTTTGGGGGATGGCAAACAAATAGTGAGCTGGATACATGTTGATGACTTATGTAGAATGTACATCAGCGCTATAGAAAACAACAATTTATCAGGCGCTTATAATGCAGTCGCCCCCTTACCGGTATCCAATAAAACCCTTACACTTGAACTGGCGAAACAGTTAAACGGGAACCGGTTTATTCCCCTGCACGTTCCGATATTTGTTTTAAAAATAATGATGGGCGAAAGAAGTGTTGAAGTGCTAAAAAGTAATACGGTGAGTTGTGCAAAAATTCAACAGACCGGGTTTGATTTTATTTATCCCGATATTGAAAGTGCTTTGAAAGAATTGTGCGAATAATTTCACACAAATAATACTACGAATACAAAGGACGCAACGACAAGCAACATTTTGTGACCGTTGTTTTCTTTGTTCGCTTTGCGTGAAACCAATCTACAGATCGGTTTTTATAATTCTGTTATAGCTCCACCAGCAAAACAGCACCAGGTAAGCCGCACACAACACCATTACTATTGAAGTATAGTCGGTCGGCATCACGCCTCTTGCCAATCCTTTTAAGGGGTTATCCGGAAAAGTCAGCAACCCGTCAGCAGCATTCATTGGCAGGTAATCACCCATACTGCCCAAATCCAGCCCATCATCTTTTCTTAATTTGATACTCCATACATCCAGTAACTGCGACACAAAATTTTCAAAGCCCATGTAAATAAAAAATACGCCGGTGGCAAAACCGGTACGCCTGATGAGCACACTTATTAACAATGCCACCATATTATAGGTAAGCGCTTTTAAAAAGAAAAATCCTGTGTGAGAAAAACCATCCAGCGAAAAAGAAGTACACGACGCAAGCCCAAAAATTAATGCGGTTGCAATAACAATAAGGGTACTTAGCAACGCGGCAATAAGTGCCGTCATCATTTTCACTTCTATAAATTGTTTACGGCCCCATCCGTCAATTATATTCTGGCGGTGCGTACGGTAAGTAAATTCATTCGTCATCAGCATGATGATCAATAAGGCTGGCAGCAGTAATATCCATCCTGCGGCATAACTAGTAGTTTGCCAGGTTTTATCAAAATCATAGGGCGAAAATTTACCTATCATTTTGGCGGCACTTACTTCGCTGAACATATTTTTATTAACGCTGTAAATAACATAATTAATAGCCACCACGCCCAAGGCAAAAAAACTGCTTAGTATGATGAAGGCATTGTAATTTTTAATTTTCAGCCATTCTATCTTTAATAATTTTATCATAAAAAATGAAATTTTAATTAG
The DNA here is from genome assembly GCA_025362765.1 of Ferruginibacter sp. GTDB lineage: Bacteria > Bacteroidota > Bacteroidia > Chitinophagales > Chitinophagaceae > Ferruginibacter. Next base: position 11,046 of record JANYFI010000290.1, read on the forward strand.
TTGGTTAACTCAAAGAACTTGGATTCCAGGCTTTTCTTTTTCAGTTGCATATAATTGAGTACAACACCATTGTCAAAACAATAGCGGTTAATATTTTCCAGGTTGGTAGTGCCAACAGGATAAAACAATTGCACTAAGTTACCCTGCTCTTTGATATTGCTATATCCATTCAATTGTCCAATGATGACTTTTAATTTTTCCATATCGGCGGCACCCAGTTCCACAATGTCATCGTTGGCTAAAATTTCATTTACATCGCCGGTGGCAACCAATTTTCCTTTCTTCAAAATGGCTACATGGGTGCATACTTTTTCCACCTCATCTAATAAATGGCTGGCCATAATAATGGTTTTTCCCTGCTGGTGTAGTTGCTTTATTAGTTCTCTTATTTCCGCAATACCTACCGGATCCAGCCCGTTAGTGGGTTCATCAAAAATCAATACATCCGGGTTGCCCAGCAGGCAGGACGCAATGGCGAGCCGTTGCTTCATGCCCAATGAATAAGTACTGAACCTGGAGTCTTTTCGCTCGGTGAGATTTACCATTTCCAATACTTTCGGAATATCTTCCTCTCCTCTTTCCTTAATGGCCGCGGTAATTTTTAAATTTCTCACCGCAGATAAATAATGATAAAAATTAGGTGTCTCCAAAAACGTTCCGATTTTCCTGCGGCTATTCTCATCTGGCAATGCATCAAACAGGGTGTAACTACCCGTAGTAGGTTTTAAAATATCCATGATGATACCGAGCATGGTAGTTTTACCGCTGCCATTAGGGCCGAGTATACCAAAAACCGATCCCGTTGGAACGCTGAATGTTACGCCCTTGAGGGCCTGCACCGCTCCATAGTTCTTACATAAGTTTTCAACAGAAAGAATTGACATAAGGACTTTTAAATTTAGGATTTGAAGATAAGTGATTTTATAACTGTTGACTACATCAATTGGGATCAACGGTGTTATGGCTGGTGTTGCTGGTGCCAGATGTTGCTGAAATTTCCTATCATGGCAACACCGCTCCGGTTGTAAGGAAGCCGTGATAGCCGCAGATTGTCAATATCTTCCTGTTGTACTTTACGGCTAAACGGATTCATGGTTCCACCGGGAGCCAGCGGCACTGCAACGGGGCTATACTGAAATTGCGGATCAACGATGGTTCCTCTTGGATACATAATGCCAGGTGTTCCCTTGCCGCGGATATCCAGCATTTCCGGGTGATCCAGCCCAATGGTATGGCCGTATTCATGTGCTGCCGTGGTGGAATTATTCAGCAGGTTATCTAACAAAAAATAGCCGGTGTTACTGCCTAACCCATCCACAAAAGAAATACTACCAGCGGCAAAAGCTTCTACCCTGAAATAATTATTGCGGCGATTATCGTTTTCAAACACCATTTCAGGCGTGAGTGATTTAGCCCAGATACCTTCAATTTCGAATACTACATCATACACCGTATTCTTAATCCGCACTTTTCCTTTGGCTTCATTCCAGTGATCCGCAATGTCTTTCGCTATAGAAACGCTTAATACATCATTTGCCGAATCACCATAAAAAAATAATACCGAATGGACGCAAAGCTGGCGACTGGCTGGTTTTATTTCCGCTTCTCCCATTGTATAAAATTTAAAAAGTCATCTTCTCTTCTCCGTCCTTCAGGACGGAGAAATTCAGGACGGAGCTTTTCACCAATAAATATACAATCAATCATTACCATTATTAACTCTTTTAATTTACTGGTGTTGGCATTATATTTTTTAACTTGGGCAAATTTATTGTATGAATGAATTCAATGTACATCCGAATATAGCAAAAGCCAGTACCATTTCAACCGATGTGTATACCAGCGAAGTTGTTTTTGAAGCAGCAAAAGAAAAAATTTTCGCCCCTTCCTGGCAGTTTATTGGCAGTAAGGAACTGGTAAAATTTAATGGCGATGTACAACCTTTCACCTTGCTGGAAAATTACATGAACGAGCCATTGATGCTTACCAAAGACGCGGTTGGTGAAGTGCATTGCCTGAGCAACGTATGCACCCACCGTGGCAACCTGGTTGCCTATAAACAATGCAGCAAAGCAAATAATTTACGATGCAAATACCATGGCCGGCTATTTGATCTCTCAGGCAAATTCATTTCTATGCCAGAGTTTAAAGAGGTTGAAAACTTTCCCTGCGAAACGGATAACCTTCCCGTATTGCCGTTATTTAGCTGGGGCAATCTATTGTTCACCAGTTTGCACCAACAAGAAACAGCATTTCACTATTTTAGTGAGATGATAGAACGCCTGCATTGGCTGCCGGTAGAAGAATTTGTTTATCGTCCCGATTTGAACAAGTCTTTTGATATTGATGCCAATTGGGCTTTGTATTGCGAAAATTACCTGGAAGGTTTTCACATTCCTTTTGTGCATGCAGCCCTGAATGCGGCATTGAGTTTTGGCGATTATACCACAGAACTCTATGCCAAAGCCAGTCTGCAACTGGGCGTAAGTAAAGATGGCACCAATTGTTTTGATTTACCCGAAAGTTCCATTGACTATGGAACCAACGTAGCGGCTTATTATTTTTGGGTATATCCCAACATGATGTTTAATTTTTATCCCTGGGGCTTATCGGTAAATATTGTAAGACCTGTTGCAGTAAATAAAACAAAGGTTGAGTTTTTAACTTTTATGTGGAAAGAAGAAAAGTACGATAAAGGTGCCGGCAGCGACCTGGATAAAGTAGAAATGGAAGACGAAGAAATTGTACAAAATGTACAAAAAGGAATTGTATCAAGATTTTACCGGCACGGCCGTTATTCTGTTACAAGAGAACAGGGCACACATCATTTTCACCGCCTGCTGGCAGAGAGTTTAAATCATTAACACATTAGTTTAGGGGGTAGCTGCTTTATCTAGTAGTAATAAATAAAGCTAATTCCTTCACAAAATACAAAAACGGCCTCAACGAGATCAGATCCGCTGAGGACGTTGCGTTTACCGGTTGCTGGTATTATATTATACCACTTTGGGTAAATCATTTTACTGTTGAAATACCCTCACATAATCCACTACCATCCTTTGTGGAAATACAGTAGTAACATCAGGATTGCCTGGCCAAATTCCACCAACAGCTACATTAAAAATAAAGAAAAAGTTATTATTAAAAGGGTTGCTGGTTGCACCGACAAAATCCGAACTGCCAGCCGAGTAAATCATGACATCATCTAAGAAAATTTTTATACCATCCTGCTTCCAATCCATGCTGTATACATGAAACTGTTGATCAAAAGATCCACCGCTTAGAGTATAGTTTGTACCCTTCGACTTGTTTTGATTGCCGTCTCCTCCCCAATGCAATGTACTGTACATTTTAGCTGGGTTGTCTCCAAGCAATTCCAACATGTCTATTTCTCCACATGCAGGCCAGTTTACCGCATCTACGTTACTACCCAACAGCCATAGTGCAGGCCAAATGCCTTGTCCTTTTGGCAATTTTGCACGTATGTCGATACGGCCATATTTAAAATCTTGTCTCCCTTTAGTAATCATCCGGGCAGAGGTATAATTGGCAGTGCCCAATTTTTCTTTTCGGGCTTCAATGATAAGGTTACCATTTGAAATAAATGAATTTTTATTGCTGCTGGTATAATTTTCCAGTTCACTATTTCCCCAGCCGCTGTTGCCGGTTTCGTAGCCCCAATTGCTCCTGTTTACCACACTTCCGCTAAATTCATCACTCCATACCAGTTTATAACCGGGATAGGTAGCTGGCGTTGAATAGCCAGTACTGTCTACAAGTAAATAGGTGCCATTTTCGTTGACAATAGTTCCGATAGCATCGGCCTTTGCAATGCTGCAATTTTGAGGATTGGATAGGCGTACTTTAAAATCATTGTTATCTTTTCTAGTGCTGTCACCTGTAATAACAATAGAAATGTCACCGGTGGTTTGTCCTGCTGGTATAGATAAAGTACCAGACGACGGTATATAGTCGGTATTTTCAACGGCAGAACCTGCGACCGTATTATACCTTATGGTTACTGTTGTTGTTGCGGCTTTGTTTAAGGTTACTTTAAATACAAGGCTGCTGTTGAGCACGGCTCTTTCCTTTGTGTTGCTTTCAATAGAAACTATTGTAGTATCGCTTAAGGACGAAGATTTCTTACAAGAGGATAATAACAATATTCCTGTAAATAATTTCAATATTAGTTGCATGGTATTTTATTTATAATAGATTTAATAGAAGGTTGAATTATAGTAGTGTCGTTTAACCTTCATTTTTACAAAACTGACAATGGCGGTAGCAATTTGCAAAAAAGGAGTGTTTGCGCTCTGCCGGCAGGATAATCACAATTTTTGTATTTTAATGGTGTCATACAGTTGATTCAATGTAATCTTATAATTACCTGCAACCGTTATTTGCCATTTATTATCCGGACTGCCACCAGGTATCAATAATACCGTAGTGTCTGCCAAAGAGCCATCGCTTACGGGTGGCATAAAATAATCTGTTTGCCAATTGCCGGTGTCAGTCGGAATTTTAAACTCGCCTACATTTAGCATACCAGTATAGGTAAATTCATAAGGATTACTTGCTGTTTGTACCATGGGAGTGGGTGCATTAATATTCCATCCCGCAGGCGTAGCATCTCCAACTATCCATAATTTAGCATAGGGTGTAAAAGGTTTGATGTTTATAAAAGGGCTGGAACTAATATTTAAAAGTATCTTATAGGCACCTGCTATACTAATTTCCCATTTATTATCAGGATTGCCACCACGTGTTAATTGAACATCTGTACTACTTAATGACGGGTGATTCGCAAGAGGCATAAAAAAATCCGTACCCCAATTACCGGTTGTTACAGGTATTTTAAATTCCCCTGCATTTAATACTGCGTTATACTTGAATTGAAAAGCATTGTCAGGGTCCAGCGTCATCTCATTCGGGTTGTCTATATTCCATCCATTGGGAGTGGCATCTCCTACGATCCACATTTTATTATAAGCCGCACCAGTAGGTACCGGAATTACATTGATTTGAACTTCATTGGTAATAGCAGTTTTATTGTTAAAGGTAATAGTTGCAATTGCTTTAGCGTTAACAACCGCCAATACACCCACCGGCAAACCAAATTTGG